>JAIQGI010000039.1 GCA_020072565.1 Terriglobia bacterium | reverse complement strand
GTCCCGACGATATGAAGCAAAAGGTCGTTGACTATATGCGAGGCATGCAGCGAACTCCTGAATTGATCTGTTCTTTCTTTCGGGCACCTGATACAAGATATGCTGCATAACGTCCGCTTACTTATGCACTGATTAGTAATTAGATCGATACCCTTCGCCTCCTTCACGGACTTGGGCATCGCCTTGTACATTTCCAGGATAATTCCCTCCAGTCTGTCCCTACTGCATCCCTGGAGCTTTTGTCTCAGTTCCGCGACCTTCATGGCAACTCCTTACCTGATGCATTCATGTCCGGCGCCCGATTGAGCATATTCATCCGGCCGTAGTACCGCAACGACAATTCTCCCGCCTGCTTGGCTGTTGCCGCTTGTTGCATCAGCGGCACACATGCAATAGCATGAGAGTCCCGAAAAGATGGCCAGGAATTTCGGCCGCTGCATCAGCCAGTAGCAAGGATGTACACATGAGCCCCGGACGCAACGAACCATGCCACTGCGGAAGCGGTAAGAAATACAAGAAGTGCTGCCTGTCGAAAGATGAGGAGTCCAGGCAGGAAAAGAAAGGAGAGGAACCCGGCTCTGGGGCTGACCGGCAGTCCTCCCTGGACGACAGGATCCGTAAGCGAAAACTCGATCCACGTGTCGAGGCCGGCGAAGCGCTCTGGCGCGAGTTCTCGGCTGCGGATTACCAGGCCAGGCTTGCTCTTTTCATGCGCACCCTGGACGATCCGGAGCTCATGGACGCGGAGATTGCGTTCGAGATGCTCAATGAGATCTTTCGACACACGGCCGAACACGGGGAGCGTGACCGCTTTGACGCTCTCGTGGAGGAACTTCGCAGCCGGAGGCCCGAAATCTACGACGAAGATAAGGCCTATGTTCTGAAATGGCGTATCGCCAACGCGCTGGCCGCCGGCCGGCCCGGAGAGGTCTCGACTCTGGCTCTTGAGCTGGCGCCGCTTGCCTCCAGGAAAATCGATATCTTCAACCGTGTTGAAAGCCAGCTTGCTTACCATGGACATTTGTCGACCCTTGTCGAGGCGATGCGCCTGGCCTGGCCAGACGTTAAATCCTCGAGCGAAATCGTTCCGTGGGGGGTCGACGAGTTTTGCACCCGCGCCATCACTTATGAGCTTTTGAACCATGCGGACTGCGCACTGGAGCCGGCCAAGTCAGATCCGGTACTTTCCGGTAGGCTCCAGTTCTTCTCAGAAGTCGACGCTCCCCAGGTGGCGTCATACCTGTCCCACCTCGCCGAATGGCCTGCAAAAGTATGGACGATGAATGATTTCAAGTTAGCCCAGCCGCGCTCCGTGCGGGATGACCAGGAAGAGTGTGAGCTCGAGACCGGGGGTGCAGGTGGAGATTTGCATCTCTACCAGCTGACCATCCAGTTTCTTGGCTATCTGCGGCGTTTTGAGGGCGTAGCTTTCTCAAAGGGCGAATTGGGCCGCCATGATTTGTACCGGTTTATCCTGGAACGTCACGAAGGAAAGCTGGAATACCGGGAAAGCATGCTTGAGTCCATGCAGCGCGACTTAAACCGTCAGCGAGAGCGACGGACGGCACGCCAGCGGAAGTTCAGGCCCTATGAAAACGTTCTGGTACCTGACAGCGAGCGCCTGGAACATTATCTTGCAGGATTGCTCGGAATGATGAACCAACTTAATCATCGTGCCGCAGCTTTGTTTGAGATCATTCCCTCCTGGCTCCGATTCCTCGAAATGCGCGGGCTGATCGACACCGCAACGCGGGTTCAGACGCTCGATGAAATGGAGCCCCTGGCAGAAAGTCTCCGCCGAATCCTAGCCTCCTGTCCAGATGATCCAGCTCCACTCCGCGCGCTCAAAGGATGGCGCGCAAACGATCAGAGAGCCATTCTTGAATAGGCAATTCAAGAAGCTTTGCACGCTTGATCACCTGAAGTTGCGAAATCGGGGCACTTTCCTGAGCTATATGACCAGTACGCCTAGGTCTTTGGGGCGATTCAAGCTGTTTCACAGGCCACCATGAGCTTCCATCCTCCTCAAAGCCCCCCTCCAGTTCAATTTGGCAATGCGCGCGCATGGCCGCGCGCCCGGTCCACGCTTCAAAACCGTAGAGATTCTGATCCCCCTCCTCTTTGGCTTTGTTGACAGGCGCTCGCCATCTGTGTCGTAATGCCTTTTTTGTGCGCGACCAGCTCTCTTTAGATTGTTTGTCGAGGCACGGAGCCGTACCCCACGGCCGGTCTGGGCGGGAGACAATCTCTGGTCAGGAAGATCACCCGTAGGCCGGCCGTCGTGGGCCGGTCATCTCAAAAGTGAGGGATGAGTAGTATGGACTACCAATCGTTATTCCGAATGCCAACCCCGATGAAGATTACCGGACGTTCATCCAGCATCACGAACGCATTCATCAATTCCATAATTCCCGTCGTGTCACCCAGCGCCGAAGAGGTCAAGAAGTCCCTGGAGATTCTCGGGATGACGCCAGACACCTTTCAATGTGCGTACTGCGGTGGGGTTGCATCCGAATGGGATCACCTCCGCCCGCTTGTGAAGAAGCAGAAACCTACTGGTTATATCTCAGAAATCCACAACCTCGTACCATCCTGCGGCAAGTGCAATCAGTCGAAGGGCAACAAAGAATGGAAGGCTTGGATGCTGAGCGCCGCCGCGTTATCACCAACCACTCGTGGCGTCCAAGACGTTGACGAACGAGTCAAACGACTGGAGGCCTACGAGAATTGGCATGTGCCTACGAAGATGGATTTCGAGGCGATAGTGGACAAGGATATTTGGGCGAAGCATTGGCAAAATTGGGAGCGCGTGCTGTCACTGATGCGTGAATCGCAAGAGCTTGCCGCAACAATCAATCAGAGCGCAGCCGGAGCGTACAAAGCGCTGTAAACCTCTGTTCCATTGCGGGCGTACGCCCTCAATTTGGACTGAGCTAGAGGGACCCGGAATATGTGCATGAAGGATTGTAATTTTATGAGCCTGCGGCACGTGTTTTCACAGCCGGGATCCTTCCGGCGAATCACTCGGATTCCACTGAATCCATGGCTCAGACCTTCTGCCACAGATCGGGGAAAACTCTGAGCGGGATACCACGGCAGGACCGAATTCACACACCATACTTCTGTTCCAGTAGATCTCGGTGATGCGGTTCGGCGGAGGCGGCCAGCTGCTGCCAGAAACGCACCCCGCATCTGTTTCGTAGCGAACTCGCTGAAATCGCGGCGTGAACCTGCCACCATTGATCCAGCAGGTCTGGCCGACGAGAGTCCATCAAAACGATCAGCCTTTTCCCGTGCTGAGCTGCTGCCAACACGTTCCGGATCAGCTGGTAGCCATGGAAGTGCTCCTCGTTTGCTGGCAGGATTTCCACATCAAAGACATCGCGCAAGGCGTCATATCTGAAAAGGTGTGCCTTTGGTCGACTAGTAAAATCCCTTTCGGTGAGTTTAGCCTCGACGAGGGTATCGCCAAGGACCATATCCACTTCAGTGGCATCAGTAGATTCGTCGGAGAGAATGATGCGTGGTGGATATCCGAATCTGGGAACGGCACAAAGTGGTGTAGCACCCAGGACCTCGGCCAGCCTAACGCAGGCGCCCGGATAGCAGAAGCAGTTCATGAGGAGGGCATCTGAGCTGTTGCTCGAGTCGAGCTCCTTAGCTGAGGTTTGGTACTCCAATGGTAGGGCATTTGATTTGGTGTGCCTCTTCTCTAGCCTGCGGGACCATTCTCGGTCGGCCGTGATTGCATCCCACGCTTCCTCGAAGAAGTTCCCGTGAGAAGCGCCGTCCGTCGATTGCTGGAACAAAACCGTCGCCGGGGTGCCGCGGCTCCGATATGCCAGCACACCAGGACGTTGCGCCCAAGCTTCCGCTCGTATGCGCAGCTGATCCTTGAGCAAACCCGCCCAATCCATCGCATTCCTCTTTCTGTCGAAAGGATCGACGCTCACCGTCAGAGGTTACCCCGCCCGGAAACGTCATGCTGGGCTGCCTCAGCCGCAGCGTTTTATTCGGCCGCACTTCGCCGAAGCCGTGCCGCCACCTCCTTTGCGATCTCGGGGGTCCTCGCGATGGTGGATGCAGGCGGCGCCATTGCGTCGCGCCGACTTCGCTCAAGGAAGAAGAGATTCGCGGGAGGGCGCTCGCCAAACTTCCGGAGCAGCTTCTCCAGGAGGTCGCGTGTTGAAATACCGATAGCGATTACGAGGCCAGGATTGAGTTTCGAATATTGCTTGCCTGTGTGTGCCGCCCAGGAGGCATTGAATAGGTCCGCGCTGGTATCCTCCGACCGCCATTTGAGAAGGTTCAGGTACGCAATATCGTCAAGCTCGGCACCGGCTCCAGAGAGGACCGGCATGACGTAGTTCTGCACAACGCCCCAGGTCGGCATGACCCGCCGACCAAGGAGTTTGCAGAGATCGTCAAACCGTGTTCGAAGATCAGCCAGATTGGCATCCCGTAGGCGATGAAGCACTTCAAACTGAAGGGCGTCTTCTTGACTCATTAGCGCTCCGCCTTTCCCCGGGTTCTTGCCGAGAAAGAGAACGCCCCCAGAGCGATAACGCGTGCCGACGAAGCCCGGCTGGGGAATCTCGTCTCCGAGGCTGTGCCGATCCTCGATGCGATGCGATGCGCTGCCGAACATGGTGTCAGGCTTCGCGTGGAGGATTTCTTGCCAGATTGCTGCGAGATCGTCTCGGAGATCCAGGGACACCTGCTTCTCCCCTAAATTACCATTAATCTTCACGTGCCGCCTGCTCTCGTCATTCTTGATCACGGCTCCCTCGTTGGCGTCGGGCACAGGTTCCTCGGTCACTGCATCCCCAGCGCTGCGGAGTACCCTTGCGGAGTCCTCCTTGGAGCTCTTGTCAATCCGGCGACGATTACCTTGACTATACTTCATGCGCAAAAGCGCGCTTCTGAGGCGCACTAAGCCACATAGAATATACTTGGTTGGCCTAAAGATGGATGGCTTTCTTATCGGCGCCACAGCAGTCTGGCAGTCCAAGACTTACTCTGCGACAATTCTCCATCGGGAGGATTGCCGAATGCCCTGACATCAAGAGGCAATGCGGTACCTCCATCAGAAGGACATTGTCACAGCTTTGGCCGCCAAGCGGTGGCGATTCTAACGCCTTTCCAACCGTCGATTCCGTCTCGCCATGCCGCCAGCCAGTCACTGCAGGCCGTTTCTAGGGCCCTGTGCTCACCACTCGAACCGACAGCATTGACTCGATCCTCCGCTTGGCGGATCAATGCTCCGTGACGAGAACCATTGAAGATCCAATCCCATGCAAGGGAGCCGCCGCTCGTTTCCACTTCGTTCCACATTTCGGCAATCTGATAGACGGTGCGTGTAATCAGCGCCTTGCCTGTCACCACGTCAGACCCCTTGTCGTCGACCGTGCTGAAAGCGTGGTCTTCAACGGGCGCCCCTGTCGGGATTTCAGATTGCTCGCTTGTTATCTGGCCTGATTTGATTTGCTGCCATAGCCCCACTGGACACCTCCGATGAAACAACGTGAATCAATTCTTTGCTTTTGCCATATGCCTGTTTTTTGATGTGGACAGCGTGGACGGTGTGGACAGCGATCGTAAATCATAGAAATATCAATTCTTGTACTGTCCACAGTCCTGACAATGTGCTGTCCACAGTGTTTTTCGTGTGGACAGAGATCAACCATCGGCGTGGACAGTGGAACTGAGGCAATTGCATCAGTTTGCAGAGCCTGTCCACATTGTCCACGCTGTCCACAGGGGAATTCGGACAGATTGCGAATCATCTCAGGATACCCTCCCGAATGACATACACGGCCACCCGGTTATCCTGGTCCGAGGAGTCAGGTCCCACTCTTCGCCTGGAGATGAGCCTTCCGCCGTCCCCGGCTACCAAGTGGCCGCGCTCCGAAAGTGCCTTCGCGACCGCCTGGGCATCAAATCCGCGGCAGACTTCCGCTTTGAAGGTTTCGCGCATGATCCAGAACTCCCCGCCATCGGCATTCTTCCGATAGAATCCGGCGCGGGCCGTGATAGGGCGGGTATCGTTCTCCCGCTCAAAACGGGCCGAACCGTGCTGCTCGAGGAATAGCCGCACCTGGCGGATCGCCGCCTCGATGTCCATCGCCCCGGAGGTTCCGCGCCCGGCCAGCCACTCCTTGAAAAGGCCGACACTGGCTTCAACAGACGCGTCTTCAGGCCACGGGAGGATCCCAGCTTCGATAGCGATTTCGCCAGCGACCGCTACCATCGCAAAACGCCCTGCTGCGCGGCTTACCTCCCCGCTGGCAGCTTGCGGGACATTCATCCTTATGAATGCCTTCCGGAACTTTTGCGCGTTCGTCCTGACCTGTTCATGGTTGGTGGTCACAAACTGGAGAAAATGACGGATCGGGGAGCCGTAAATCCGTTTCGTGGCATCCTGCAGGCAGCGTGCAAAGATGTCGGCGGAAGGGGAGCCATGCAGGTTTTGAAACAGGCCAAGTCCTGCCCCAGCATCTGCCTGGAGATTGACCAGGCGCACCTCCTGACCAGCCAGTGTCCGCCTCCCGATGCCGGCGATATGATCTGCCAGGCTCATTTCGCCGGCGGACAGGAAGAGGAGTCGCCAAGTCGATTTTCGGCGCAGGCCTCCGGCTGCTTTGCTCCGGTTTTTCCCCTGCCCGTTGGCGAGCATATAGGCAACCTCGCCGGCCTCTCTGGCGTCGCATTGGCTCAATTCGTCCAGGATCAGAGTGAGATCGTTGTGGGCTTCGGCGACCGACTCCAGGCCATTGGATGTGGAACGCCAGGACTGAAGAAAACCTGTTTTTCCCCCGCCGCCCAGGACAGAGCCGGCAAGATGTAGCGCGGTCGTCTTGCCGGTCGAGGAACCGCCGACAAAATGGAATCCGCCCGGCTGTTCATCGCACAGATTCAGCAGTGGCCCGGCGAGCGCCGCGCTTGCGGAAAATATCAATCGCGAATTCCCAACACAGTATTTCCCGACGGCTTCTTTCCAGTCGTCCAATGTCCCCGATTGCCGCAGTAGAGAATCGCTCTCGTTCTGGTAGATGACCTCTTCCTGGTCCAGGCCAATGGTCATGTCCGGCAAAACAAAGGACCCGCTGTGCCAACCCACCTGGGTCGTGCACCGCGTGCGCACGGTTGGGCGGGATTCGGAGAGGTAGCGGACCAGCGCTTCCCGTGCTTTGCGTCCCGGCGCCAGCGACAGCCCGCCGTCGAGCAGCCTGGCTCTCAACTCGCCACCATCGCCGGCCAGCGCAGTCGCCGGCATGGCCCATGAATGCAGGTGGTCATCCGCATCGCGCCATTGAAGCAGCCGTCCCCAGGATTCGTTGCGGCGGTCCCGGGTAAGCCCTATGACTTCGAGCCGGCCGCAAACCCAAATATCCGGTTTGTCATCCTCATCGGTGACCAGCCAGACGCCCGAGTCTTTTACGCGGAATCCACCCGAGATCGCTGCCGTGTATTTTCCGGACGCAGGGCGCTCATCCGGCTCCGGTCCAAGTCCAGCTTGCAGCGCCTCGATTTCGTTTGCAGTCAGTGCCGGTTCAGAAATCATTGTGGTAGAGCCTCCATGCCCGAAGCCGTTCCGCGTCAGTGCGGCAGAGGTCGATCTCATCGAGAAGGTACTCAATCTTCGTCTCACCGTCGCTTGTGATCCGGAGCAGTTTCCAGCCGAGAGCGTTTTCTGGATCCACGGCCAGTTTCTCTCCGGCGTAGCGTGCGATTCGCTGTCTCATAAGATATTGATCTCGCAGGCGCCGACCGGTTTGCCTGCACCACTCGCGCACGCTTTCGAGTGCCTCGCGCCGCCTGACGATTTTCGGATCCGGCCGCGGAGGTTTGCATGGGCCTGTGATCCCCAGGAAGGCAAGAGCTCCTTTGAAATCGGTGCCCTGGACTTGGCGCACGAAGTCCACCTTGTCTCCCGAGGCATGGCAGACATGGCAGAAATAGACACCCTTTTCCTCGTTCAGTGACATCGATGTGGGACTGTCGCCGCCGTGGATCGGACACCGTGCGCGGCGCCGACGTGGCGCCCGTTCGCCTACTTGCTGAAAGATTGTTTCCCAAGATGGGAGAGGCTGGCTCTCGATCATTATCTCTCCTCCGCCCTTGCCTTCAGCCACTCTATGATTTCTGCCTCCGGCCAGCCTACGCAGCGCTCCGTCAGTTTCACCTTCTTTGGAAACTCCCCTCTCCTCTCGAGCCGCCACCGCGTGACTCTGGATAATCCGGTCATGTGTTTCACTTCTCGTTCTCTCAGGATTCTTGTCATTTCTTGTCGCCTTTCTGTGGTTCGGTTCTGCTCATTCGGTTTCACAGATTCCTCGACAAGAGTCCCTGCGCGCAGGGTGTGCAGGGTATTGGGGCGCTCTATGTCATTGAATTCGCAGGAGTAAAAAATTAAAGAAAATCAGTGCAGGGTTTTTACGGTGCAGGGTAGTGCAGGGTACTGGGACCCTCAATCGCGAGTCGTGGATTTGATGCCCCTGCCGCGCTTGGCATTCTGTTGGGTGTAGCCTATCTTTTTCCTCGCCGCTTCCAAATGCTCCTGAACCGTGGCCCTGGAAATCCCGAGACGCTGGGCGATATCCGTGTCCGAAAGGCGGTACCCCCATTTAAGGAGAGCGCAATCCTTTTGCCTGTCTGTCAGTGGAGCGCCGTCGAGATAGGCAGAGATATCCATTTCCTCAAGTCTGGGCAGTTCCTTCTTCGGAAGCCTTCCGTCCGGTTTGACCTTTGCCCGGCTTGGGGTGTGGTTGTGGACTACCGTCTGTTTCCGCGCTGCCTCACGTTCCATCCCGGCGAGAGCGAGATGGAACTCCTGGACCTTCATTTCAAGATCTCGTGCGCCTTTGAGCTCGTCCTTGGCACCTGCCCTGAGGAGATCCAACGATGTGTAGTATTCGACGAAGCTGACGTTTTTTCCGAAGAGTCCCAGTCCGGTTTCTTGATCCTTATAAAACAATCCGGCGGTCCGGACAGCCATCAAAACAAAATTCGGATCCTTTCCAGGGAAAAAGCCGTAGCTCTCATCCAGCGCGCGCAGGATCCGCAGAGTTGTGGGACACAGATATTTCCTGATCAATTCAAGGTCCTCTTCTGGATCCGTGCCCAGATGCCGACAATGACGGTTGAAATCGTCCAGCGCGGATTCGATCTCGTGCAAGGCCGGAGTGTTCCAGCCTTCAGGGGAAGAGGCAATGTCAAGATCTCTGCAAGACTTGACCTGCAGCAGGCCGGCTTTCAAGCTGAAAGTAACGATCGGACCATCGTAAGGGTAGAGTCTGTTCCAATGGGGAGCCCGGTTTTTCTGAATCTCGTAAATCTGCTCAGCACCCCGGATAATAATCTCTTGCAGGAGCACGACAATTTTCGCCGAGAGTTTTGGAGGGGCTCCCATTCCCACCTTCCCGTTTGGGTCCCGATTTGAGAAGGCCCGGCAGGCGGTTCGGGAAGCGACCGCTTTTCGCTGATCAGGCTAGCCGGACTGGTTCGATCACGATCTTATCATCACCTCCAGTCGGAGTGAAAAACGATTTGTTGTCAACGGATCCAGGATTCCGAAAGCAAGAGGAGGGCGCCGACCTTCCTTCCGTCTCCTTCGCCATCATCTCAGCTCCCATAACAAGCGGATCGGCACGGCATACATTCGGTCGCCAAATCCTGCAATGGCTTCGCCGTCGTACAGCACCACTCCCGCGTTGAAACGGCTGCCCGCGGCGTCTTTTAGCTTGCGCAGCCCGCGGAAATCGGCCGAAGTGACGGTCGCCGAGGCCTTCACCTCGACGCCCGCGAGCTCGTGGCCCCGGCGTTCCATGACGATGTCGACCTCGAAGCCGTCCCGGTCGCGGAAATGATGGAAGCGGATGTCATCCTCATGCCAGCTTGCCTGCCGTCGAAGCTCCTGGAATGCAAACGTCTCAAGCAGCATGCCGAGTGCGGCTCTGTCTTTTGCAAGTCCCGCCGCGTCGAGGCCCAGAAGGGCGCAGGCGAGCCCAGCGTCGCCCAGATGCAGTTTGGGAGTCTTGATCAAACGGCTGATGCGATTGGAGTGCCAAGGGCGGAGTTCTTCAATCAGAAAAACCCGTTCCAGCAGTGTGATATATTCGCGAATGGTCGGATAGCTCAACTGGAACGGAGATGCAAGTTCGTTTATGTTGAACAGGCACGAGGATTGTGCTGCGGCGCGTTCCAGGAGCGGCGGCAAAACGTCGAGAGACCGGATGCGAGCCAGTTCGCGCACATCCCGCTGCGTCAAAGCGTCTATATACTCGCGATACCATGCGGAGCGCCTTTTTGAATTTGTACGAATAAGCGCTTCGGGATAGCCACCGGCAGCCACGAGTTCCGGGAGTGATCTCCCGAGACGCTCCACATTTGCTATTTTGAATGATGCGTCGAAAAGACCATCGATAAAGCCGGATTCCTTACCGGCGATCTCACATTGCGCCAGCGGATGAATGCGAAGGACCTCCATCCTCCCGGCGAGAGATTCCGAGAGTTTCGGCACAAGCAGAATGTTGGCAGATCCGGTGAGGAGGAATCTGCCCGGCACACGTCGACGGTCGACTGCGATCTTAAGAGCCGAGAAAAGCCCGGGAACGCGCTGGACCTCATCAAGGATCGCTCGCTCAGGCAGATCATCCACAAAACCGGTCGGATCAGCCTCTGCGGCATGCGTGAGGGCAGGATTGTCGAAGGTGAAATAGGAATATCCCAGCGGTTCGCCTAATCCCCGGGCAAGCGTGGTCTTTCCTGACTGGCGCGGACCATGAATGAGAACGACGGGCGTGTCGGCAAGAGCCTCCTTCAAGCGTTTTGACGCGAAGCGGGGGTATAATTTATGAGTTTCCATATCGCTATCGCCATCGGCTGCAGCCGGCTGATTTTAAGTTTGATGTCCGGCTGATTTTAAGTTACATGCCCGGCTATCTTAAACCTTTTTCCCCGGCTGATTGAAACCTTTTTTCGAAAATCTCTGGTGTGGTCTGAACTCAGTCATTTTGGCTGCCAAACCGCCAGGAATGAGG
This sequence comes from Terriglobia bacterium, assembly GCA_020072565.1. NCBI lineage: Bacteria > Pseudomonadati > Acidobacteriota > Terriglobia > Terriglobia bacterium. Next base: position 53,248 of record JAIQGI010000039.1, on the reverse strand, counting down.
GAAGATATCGGGTGCTGTCCAAAGAGGTGCGGTGATCTTCGTTCGGCTTGTCTCTGATCTACATAATGGTTCAAGTCTTTTGAACGTTTATGCGCAACATTGAGGCGTGAAATATTTCGGCGTCTCATTGCTGACGGAGGACCGTCGCAGTCAGCATCCTATGCCTGATCGTTTTTCATCCCGACCAACTCCAGGTCGCTTACAATTCGGGAGAGCCGGGCGCCCCAGGCATTGAGCGCCTCCTGTTTTTCCTTGTCGTAGCTGTGGCGGTCGTAAACACTGGTAACGCCTGTCTCGATATGGTTCAGGATCTTTCCGACCACCAACCTGGGCACGCCCATTCCTGCCATCATGCTTGCCGCCGTACGTCTGAAATCATGTGCCCGGAAGGACACTTCTGAGGCCCGGCGGACCCGTTGCACTAGTTTCTGCATTTCTCCGACGTGCTCAGCCCTGTTTGCCGGGTTTGGAAATACCCATTCGCTGCGAGGCCGTCCAGCTTTCGCATCCTGCAAGTCCGTGGCCGACTGGACTTGATCAATGATCTTCTGTGCCTGCGGCGAAAGCGGGACTCGGTGACTCAGCTTGTTTTTGGAAAACTCCGTCGGAATAATCCACCAGTCACCGTCGATATCCCTCCAACGCATGGAGTGCACTTCGCCCCCTCGCTGAGCCGTCAGCAGACGGAGCCGGAATGCGGCGGCCGGGATTAGCCGCTCTTTGTCGAGCGCTTTCCAGATCGCCTTGATTTCAGCTTCCGACAGGACGCGGTCCCGCTTCCGCTCAGCTCCAGGGCGCGGTATTCCGGAGACTGGGCTGACTTCCACGAGGTCTTTTGACAGGGCCCAGTTGTACATCTTGCGTACATAGGCCAAGCACCTGTTTGCCATCACAGGTCTTGTCTTCGCCATGTTGTCCAGATAGTCGCGCACCGCCGACCTTTTTAACTCCCTGGCTTTGGTTTTTCCAAACTGGGGCAGGAGGTACCGGTCGAAAGACCTCCTGACCTCTCGCGCCGAGCGCAGTTTTTTCACGTGTTCTCCCAGGAATTTCTTCGCCAAAAACTCGAAGGTGAACCCTTCTACGCGACGCGCGACCTCCGCTTCCTCGCGTCGTTTCTGCTCCTCGACTGGATCGATGCCGCGCCGCACAAGTTCCAGGGCATCCCTTGCCCGCTCACGCGCGTCAACGAGCTGCAGCACGGGGAATCCTCCAAGCGTATAGCGCCTTCTGTAACCCCCAATGCGATACAGCACCGAGAAGACCTTTTCGCCGCTGGGGGTCACGCGTAATACAAATCCGGGCAGGGAAGCATCATAATAGTCGACACGGGTCGCCTGCGGCTTGAGGCTGTCCAATTTTCTCACCGTGAAGTTGATTATTGGCATTTCTTCCCCTTTATCTCGCGAATCAGGAGGTCCTTAGTTTTCGACCTGCAACTTTCTGGGGTTCCACCGGGGTTCCAACTGTCGTTAACTTCAAGAAACAAAGTTCCTATAACGCAATGAAACAATGAGAACGCTCACGAGTCCTTATTCTACAAAGGAATCAAAGGTTTATCCAGCATTATGCCTGGATGAAATGTTGTTTCTCGTGGTTGCTGGAAAGTGCAGAAAGTACGGAATTTACCGACTCATAATCAGCGGGTCGCAGGTTCAAGTCCTGCTGGGCCCACCAGAAAACAAAAGACTTACAGAATCGGCAAATCTCCAAAAGAGCCAAAAGGTAGCACATAGGTAGCAGAGATATCATGGAAACCTGAGCGGTTTCCAGGTGCAACCGTAATCTGTTGATCGATAAAAGGTCCGAGAGGTCAGTATGGCATATAGGTATTTGCCATCTGCAGGATCCACTGCGAATGATTCGACCTCCAAGTATTTGTCGAGAGCTAATGGAAGGAGAGAAGCAGTCTTGCCGCCATCGGCAGTCCTAGCAATGCCTCTGAATTGATGGAACGCATAGAAGATCCTCTCGTCAAGAGGGTCTGTCTCGATTTCCTGGATTCGGTCATAGTAAGGCAACTCGTCCTCTGACTTCTTCGTCTGCCATGTTCGAACCTCTCCAGGACGTGAAAGATCCTGAAACAGCCCTTCGAAAAACGATTTCATCCCGTCTAACCGTACCCCGATAGATCGGGAGTCTTGCGATAAAAAAAGTCCCCGATCATTGGGCCTTTCAGAGATCCTGAAAATGATAGCCGGATTGGCCCGACTCTCAAATTGTCTGTAGGGCAAAAGTTTGAAGTTGGAACCGTAATCGCTTGATTCGGCTATTCCGTAATTGTCCGGCGCGGAAATTTCCGCATAGACGCGAGAAGGGTCACGTAAGCCGGTGTCAAAGATCTTGCACTTTCCAAGGTGTCCACCTCCCTGCAACTTTGGATGAACAGTGCTCCAGGTTTTACCTCGGTCAAGGGAAATGCAGAAATCCGCATCATGAGGGCCTTTTGCAATTTCACAGATAATCCGTGAATCCGCGCGGGCTATGATGCAGTTGGTCCAACCGATTGGAGATGCACGAAAATGATACACCGTGCCGATCTGATCCCAGCCAGCTCGCGTCCATGAGTTACCATGATCACGAGTCACATAGTTGATTCCCTTGTCCGGCCCTATTATTTGTCGTACAACAATTTCTGACCTGCCCGGACCGCCAAACGCACCTACAAGATGGATGGGCGGGAGACTTATTTGTTTTTGATCCCAGGGCGCCGGTCCACCCGGCATTAAGGATCTATGGCTTTTAGGTGTTACGCCGCAGCAAGCGTCGATGTTGTCGAAGTGGATGCCTGACTCAATCACAGATGCTTTTGAATGAGTCAGAACATAAGACAGAAATCCGCAAATTAGTGAAATAGAAACGAGAGAGTACTTGATTTTCATCGAGCGTTCCTTTGCGAGCTTCTATTCTAATGGATTGACACCAAACGGAGGTACAAGTTCCGAGCATGCCACGCGCGGCGAAATCACGTTCGGAGCGTAGAGTGGCCTGTACGCATACTAATCAACCGTCTGCACTGACTGTGGATTCCAGCCTTCCTCCTGCCTTACTTCATCAGCGGTCAGAATGTTATTCCTAACTGCGATTTCCCATGCCGCCCAGCGTTGCGCCGGATCGCCGCGCATCAGGCCGGAAAGGTCGATTTCCAGCCGATGCGTTCTGGACGCGCCAAACACGCTGCGAGTGAATTCCGCTTCCATTTTGCGAATCCAGGGAGACAGCGTGTTCTGTGCAAACCAACGCAGTAGGGTTTCGACGTTGCTGAACGTCCCGTACTGCAAATCACCAATGATCGGTGGTGGGACGTTGAACAGCCTGGCCAGCTCTTCAACAGTGAATTGCCTGGAAGCAAGGAATTCGGCGTCCTCCGGACTGACGGACACTTGCTTCCACGTAAGTCCCTGGTCCAAAACCATGACCTTCGCCGCGTGTTGCGGTCCCGAATAGACATCCCGGAATCGTTGCACGAGATATTGGAAGTCTTCCTGCGACAGCTTGCCCGCGATTTCCAGCACTCCGCTTGGATTCGCGCCATTCTCGTACAGGGAATTGGCAAAGGTCTGGATGCTGAGTCCTGCCTGGACCACGGCCGCAGCGCGTTGCAGTCGGCTGCGACCGATCAGGCCATCGTCTGTGCGGTCCCGTAAATGGAACACCTCATCCTGGAGCACTCGCCGCGTTCCTCCGGTACCGCCGTAGATGCTGGTTACTTCCGATACGTCGTACACCAGACGGCCGTTTGGCAGGAGCTGGACTGCGACCCACTCCCACGGAACCGGCCGCAGGCCCACGACAGCGCCGGCGCCGTCCGTGACAATCTCCGAAAGAGCATTGCCACGCAGCAGGACGCTCGCCATTGTCCATTCGCACCAGTCGGCCCACGTTTGATGCTGGTTCGGTCCAGAAGCAATCAGACGCGCGATAGCATGGTTATCGTCCAACTCCCTGCCGTTCGCGACGTTGCGATAGACGTAGGCCGGCAGGGATGCGATTCCAGAGCTGATCGCGCCCACGCAAGCCAAAACCGTTGACAGGTTCTCGGCAGTCCTCGGATTGACAAGGTATCCACCCATGTCCAGGCTGCCCAGCGCTCGCGCAAGCACGGGATCCCGGCTCGACATGCTGCGCCGTTCCGGGTCCAGAAGGTTTGCAATGCGTTTCAGCAGTTTCATCAGATTGTCTCCAGGTAACGGGATGCCACGTTCAGCCGCGGCGTTGCTGATCGCGGGACCACGATAGTCCCTTCGTATGCCGGCCACGCGGACACAACGCTGATTTCGTGCAGGTCCACGGCCAGCAGCTCCCGCTTGCGGCCGGTCCAGCGTTCGCCGTTCCTCGGCACGGTAAACGCGAAACTCATGCCGCCCAGGTCGCCGCGTTCGGCCAGCGCCAGCACGTCCCGGCCGGGCTGCGTGGCAGGGACGGATAATTCAAATTGCAGTCCGTTGCTGTCTTCGGTCAGCTTGAGACTGCCGCTACGCGTCCGCGCGAGGATCCGCGTTCGGTCATGATCGACCAAAGCCAGGATGTCCCTGCCGCTGGCGAGACTGCCGGCGAAAGCGCCGGATCGGATCACCTCGGTGGAGCTATTTTCGAAGGAAAGTCCATAAAATCAGGATAATTTTCATGGTCATCTGCTTGATCCCTGGCAGATTTCTAGCATTTTCGACGCGGAGGCCGGCCCGGTTGCTGTTTTCGAACCCATTTGGAGGCATTTTGGAGCCTTCCGGAGGGGTTTTGGAGGCCTCTGGAAGGGCTAAATTCGCTCCCTAACCACCACGGAAGCCGCATTTTTACTGGGTTTTAGCAATTCTACCCCTCCCCCCTATTCATTTTGACGGCACAAAAAAATCCCCGCGCGCCCGGTCTACGGCGCTTTGGCCCAGAGAATTGGCCCCCCCTCCCCCTGGCCTGAGTGAGATCGCGCATCCATCCCCACCGTCCATCGGTCGTAGCCGTATTCCGGTTGTGGCAGCGCCTTCAAAGCGCCTGCCAATTCGACTCATCCCCAAAAAGTCTGGAATCGCCCTTGTGAGGAACAATGTGGTCCACGACCGCTGTGGCCGTGAGCCGTCCCACTCGCTCGCACTCGCCGCAAAGTGGGGCGGGATTCAGAAGACTGACAGGACAGGCTCAACCAAGCAGTGGGCGGGCGGGAGTGCTTACCAACTGCCGGTGGGCATCGATTGCAGGCAGACCTGGTGATCCCTATCCAACCAGATCCGTCCGGCGAATGGCCTGAGATCTTTTCCCAGGCACTCATCACTCCCTTGGCGAGATTCAATGGGCTAAACGGGTGCGACGGCTAATCCCAGTGCTTTGCGAGCGGCCAGCCCTTTTGCAGGTTGAGGCGCATGGGGCGGCACCAGTAGATGTCGAAGTTTTCGTCTCCCCGTGCATACTGATGGCCGACGTGGCCGACGACCACGGGATTCTCGCAGAGCTCGCGCACCCTTTGCGGCCTTTCGCCGAGCATGAGGGCGCTCTCGCCGGTAAACTGGCGTGGACCCCAGTACCAGTATGTCTGGTGACCGCTGATTGCTTTGGGCAATCCGTATTTCGGGCCGAAAAAGTCGACGGCTCCGGCCTCGCCGAACGACGCGGCCGTAATGGCGGTCTTGGCACGCACGTCGTCCGGCAAGCTGTAGTAGGCACGCGCCGTCTCACGAGTGATGTCCTCCCAACCGAACATGTCGGCGTAAACCTGCTGACCCAGCGGGCCCATCCGTTGGTGCTCAACTTCCGGCATGGGAATGTGTAACGCTTTCACGTAGGCGATGAAACCCTCGGGAGTAAGCACCGGCAGGGTGAGCGGTACAAACAGTACTCCAAAAGCGACCAGCACGGCCAGGTACGCAGGCTTCAACCAACCGGTGCGCGGTAAGCGAGCCATCTCTCCAGGGCGACGCCGCCGGCGGCGAACAGCATGGGATAGATCGGCGTCAGATAGTAAACCTTTCCGTGCAGAAAGTAGAACAGCAGGTATACGGCAACAAACGTCCAGCCGAGTGCGGCGTAACGGCCCCGAATGCCTGATCCTCGCTCGCGTCCGAAGAAGAACCACCACAGCCCTGCGAGCCAAATCGGCAGACTGACTGGTAGCAGGAAAAACGCTTGCTGAGCAAAGAAAGCCACGGGGCCCAACTGCACATCACGTCCGCTGGCGCGAACATTGTGCATGAGTTCCAGAAGGGCCAGTGGCGGCGGAATTCCCAGACGAGGTTTGGCAGCCATATCGCCAGGGCGATTGCACAACCCGCCCAGATCCACGGTCGACGGAAAGCACTGCGCGTGCGCGTCAGCAACAGCCCAACGGCTATGCCGCAACCGAAAAAGAGCATGCCATACTTGTTCTCGATGCCGATGCCGGCAATGAGGCCGAACCACAACCAGAGCTTCTGATTCCCCGTTTGGATCACTCGTATCACAATGTAGGCCGCCGCCATCCAAAGGGGTGGCTCGAATGCGTTGACTGTCATCAGGTGAAAAAACAGCAGATATGTCGGGGCGAGCAGAATCGCCAGTACAGCAATCAACTGAGCGAACCGTCCGCCGCCAAGCTGACGTGCAATAAGCCCGGCAAGCCACACGGTAACGGCAAAGGCTGCGGCCGGCAGAAAACGGATTGAGAGCAGCGATTCTCCACCGATGTGACGTTCTAGGAACGCGAGAAGGGGCGTGAGCGGCGGATGGTCAACATATCCCCAGTCGAGGTGTTCAGCGCAGGCGAGGTAGTAGAGTTCGTCGCGAAAGATGCCGTAGCGAAAGGCGGTCAGCAGTTGCAGGGCAAGCGCAGCTGCGGCGACGTAAAGTACGAGCGCCGGGCCAGAGGTCCAGCGGCTTTCGTGTGCATTGGACGTCTCTGCTGAGACTATGGCCATGAGCGCCTCCATCAAGACTCGGCAAAGTTCTTACCCAATTTGTAGGCTCGTTCGAGATAACTCTGTCTGGTGCAGTCATCCACCCAGGACACGCCGTAGAAATAGGCATGTTCTACCCGCTTTACACCTGGGTATCGCAATCCCCAGTCGTCAATGACTCGGGACATCGGCAGTTCCCAGTAGACCTTGTAATCCTCCTCTCCAAAGTGCTTCGTGCTGATGACCAGGGCTTTTTCGTGGGGAAGCAACGGCACTCGGCCCTTTGCATGGCCGTCCCAGCCCTCAGGGGTCAGGGCGTAAGCATTACCGTAAGAAAAGACCCGCTCGAACCAGCCCTTGAGGATTGCGGGGAAAGCAAGCCAAAATACAGGCGCGATAAACACGAGGCCTTGCGCTTGCCGTACCTTTTCCCACTGTTCGACAACATCCTTGGGCCTGTGCTCGTGAATGAATTTTGCTATGGCCGTGTCATCCTTGCCACGCAACCATGCCGAGGCAAGAAACCTCTTTAGCGGCCCACCCGCATTGTCCAGAACATATTTCTTTAGATTCATCCGTTCGAGCACTTCCTTCGGAATGCCCTCATTGATGTAACTGGCAAAGTCCGCCGTGCGGAAAACCGGGTCAAATCGGATCGCATACAGGTCGACGACCTCGCTTGTGTGGCCTGCCGCCTGCAATCCCTGGGTGAATTTCTCGAGAATGGCACCGCAAAATGACTTTTGATTCGGATGGGCATACACCGTCAAGACTTTCATGGGCAATCCTCCCGGCGTCCTCTTATCAGCCTGAATCAATAAACAAATGGAAATAGTCTTGCTGTACTTTGCTTATAGGCGACAAACTTCTCGCGATATGCCTGCTGCAAGCCCTCTTCCTCCAATGGAATCATCAGGAAAATCAACACGAGATAAATGCAAAACACCGAAAGGAAAGCAAACGATTGAACCAGGCAGGTAAGCCCGAATGAGATACTCAACGCCGCGGCGTACATCGGGTGTCTGATCATTCGGTATGGCCCGGCGATGATCATTTCATCGGTGTCTCGCGGGGCGGTTCCCCCCAACTGGTAATTGCGCCCCAGGCTGAGGAGTGCCCACGCCATGAGGAGAAATCCCGTCACATAAAAAACCGACCCTGCCAGTTCCAGAGCAACCAATGATGAAGGCGCGTCAATCAAAATACGGGTGGGATCGATCGCCTCTAGTCGGCGGAAGATCAGCAGCACAGCGGCGGCCGGATTGACAATCAACAAGAAGAAGAGGTTGAAGATGTTGACGAGCTGGATCAGGAGGCTCCCTTTTGGTTTGTCCAAGACAGACCCGGAGGCCGCTCGCTTGGCAATGACCACCATGCCCAAGAGAAGGAGAATAGCGATACCGAGAATCCTCTGATCCATCAGGTGCATCTCGTCCTCTCCCTGCCCCAAGATCAAATTTGAGGATTGTTTCCAGCTTTCGCCATCTTTTGAAGCGCGCGAATCCGATTATAAACAAATTGACATTGGAGAGTGCGGGATTTGTGCTCTGTTCCGGTCGAAAGGCAACTCGGCTCAACAGGGTTTGCGTTAGCCCGATTAATTCATGAATGGGCATAAGCGAGGCCAAAAAGCTTTTTCTGATCTGAATAACGAATCGAGGATTATCCCTGGGCTTGCGTCCGTCTTCCCGGGCTACCTCGGCTTTGATGATGATCCGCCGGCGATGAGACCATTTCTTGGCTGCGTAGAGGGTGTCACCGAAGACATCTTCGGTCGCTCCGGTGGTACGGGATTTTATGCGCGCCTTCCCCATCAGCCTGCGAGCGCGCTTGAGCAGCCTGGCGTTGCTCGCCATCCCGAGAACGTATTCGACCTCTTCCATTTCGAGGTAGTCGAGAAGCTCGGGGTTGGCAAACCCGCCGTCAAGACAAATCCGGATCTTGGTTTTCGCGAAACTGGCTTTCAGCATCGCCATGATTCTCATCTGATCGGATCACGATCCAGAAGGAGTTTCTGAACGGGATCGTTGGCAAGACGGGCAGCGTCGTTGCAGTCGGCATAGCCGCAGGCGATGCCATAGATGCGCTGTCGAAACAGGTCGTGGATGGGATGAAGCACTTTGCCTTATTCGAGATGGTTTTGATTTCCTCCGCGACCGGTGCTAATTTGCCCATATCAGGGAAAGCAAATTACTGATCTTCCGATGGCCGGTTGCCTGGTGTGGAGGCCAAATGTTGGGTGTCTTCTTTATTTCGTTGCTCTCATCCTGTTCGCTGCTGCAATCGCCGGTCGGCTTACGCGTCGACGAACATGCCACCAGAGTGATACTCGAGAATGACCAGTCTGCGCTGGCACTTGCGCTTGAAAATCCTTCTCCCAATCCGGTAACTGCGGGCATTCGACTCGAATGGGTGAACGAAAAAGACGAGTCGGATTCCTCGCTCGAGCGTTCAATTTCTGTGCCGCCGGGAAGGAGTGAATCAACAATTCCATTTCCGATTCCGTCCAAAACCGGAAACGAGCCCATGTGGTATCGGCTGCGCTATCATCTCCTTACCGACGGCGGCGAGACTGCCGGCACCCTGTCGCTGGCCCACATTGCAGCGCATGTCTTCGAATTACGGGCCGTGTTGGGCCCGCTGGCGAGGCTGGGAGATCCGTTGCATGTCCTGGTGACGGCGGTGCATCCGGTTTCCGGAAAGCCGGTCGCCGGCGTCGCATTGCAGGCCTCTCTCAATCTCGATCCGTCTCCAATTACTCTTCATGCCGTCAGTGACATTAATGGTCTCGCCGATCTCGAATTTCAGCCCCTCCAAAAATACGATGACAGCGAACTTGATTTCGAGATTCGCGGCCGGCTTGGAGATTTTCTGCAGACTGTCGATGTGAGCAGGGAAATCGACCGTCATATCGAAATAAGCATCCAGACGGACAAGCCGATCTATCAACCCGGGCAGGTCCTGCACATTCGGCTGCTCTGCTTCGATACGTCCCATCGCGCTGCTGCCGATATGCCGATAAGATTGCGCATCAACGACCCGGACGACACCGGGGTTTTTGTTACGCGCCTGGTGACGAGCCGCTTCGGGGTCACTTCCGCTGACTGGCAAATACCTGCAAACAGCCGCCTCGGGGACTACGAAATACGTGTCCAATCCGATGAGGGCGATGATCTGCATGGGTTCAATGACGCCCGCCAGATAAAGATAAGCCGTTATGAATTACCCGAATTTCGCGTGACCGCAAAACCGGATCGCCTCTACTACCTCCCGACCCAAGGAGCCTCGGTCGATGTCTTCGCGGAGTACCTCTTCGGAAAGCCGGTGACAAATGCGCCGGTACGAGTTGTGCGCGAAAACAGCCGCACGTGGGATTATCGTTCGCAGAAATGGGACATTGAAGAGGGAGAGAAATACGAAGGACAGACGGACTCGACAGGCCATTGCATTACGAGGCTGGCGCTTCAAGATGCCCACGAAGAACTTACCGGCACGGAGCACCTGCGATTCAAGGACTTGAGTTTTACCGCCTACGTCCGAGATCCTTCAAGCGGCCGGACCGAGCAGCGCCGGTTCGATATCCGCATCACCAGGGAAGCGATTCATATTTATCTGATTGAGAGCCCGGGCGGATGGAAATTCGTTTCAACTTCCTATGCCGACGGAACTCCTGCACCGGCGCAATTGACGGTGAACGGGATTGGCTCGGGAGCAACCAACAGGTACGGCGTGGCGCGCATTGACGTCCCCGGAGGACAAAATAAACTACAGATCGTTGCAGATGACGGCAGGGGGGCGCAGGGACACTTCAACGAGACGGTCTATTCTTACGCCGGCCATATCAGTGTACACACGGATAAGTCATTGTATCGTCCCGGGGAGTCCATCCGGGTCGAGGTGACTTCGGATGCGCCGCTCTCGACGGCAGTGCTCCAGGTTTTGAGCGAATGGAGACCGCTTGTTTCACAATGGCTCAACCTGAGCACAAAACGGGCTGCAATCACAATCCCCTGGCAAGCGGATTTCGCTCATGAAATCACGATTGCAGTTATTGGGAGGGAATATTCCGAAGGCGGCGCGCGCACCGTCCTTTTCCCGGCGGACCGCGAGCTCAAATTGGAAGTACGCACGGAAAAGAACGAATATCGGCCCGGCGAGGAAGCCACAGCCAGTCTGCAGGCTCGGCTGCCGAGTGGGGTCGCCGCACATGGGGTTTTCGGCATCGCGGTTGTAGACGCCGCTGTGGGAGAAAGAGCCCGCACGGATCAAGAATCGGCCGGCTACGGAGGCTGGGGGTGGTTCTGGCGCAATTCAGGATCGGACGGCTTGGGAGGCATGACACGGCGGGATCTTTACCGGCTCGATTGCTCTCAGCCTTTTCCCGCCGATCTGGACATGCTCGCTGAGGTTATGCTCGCCAGCGACGGGTACTGGGCGAACCTGGAGCATAGCGTCGACTATGAAAACGATCTCGACGGTGCCTTCAGTCATCTTTTTGACTCACAATTCAAACTGTTGCAGGATGCCCTCAACGCCCGGTTCAAGAAGGATTACCGATATCCGCGTAACCTCTCAGACTTACAACAAGAGCTGACCGAAGCCGCAGTCGATTTGGATAAGACCAGGGACCCGTGGGGTAGTCCTTATGTCATTCGATTTGTCATTGAGAGAGATCGCGAAGGGTTTGAGTTCACCAGCGCGGGTCCCGATAAAGTGCCGGGGAACGATGACGATATTGAGGCTCGGAAAATAACCTGGAAATACTTTCAGCAAATGCACGACCGGATCACGACTCTCCTCAACGAACTTCCCTCGTTCCCGCAATTGGAGCAGGATGCCCGCAAGGCATTGTCCATGAATCAAATTGATCTGGATCAGTTGCGCGATCCCTGGGGTACTCCCTATCTGATTGAATTCAGTATCCAGGATGAGATGGCAGATCTGACATTCACCAGCGCGGGGCCCGATCGCACATTCAAGACGAAGGACGACTTTACGCTGGATCAAGTCAGCGGATCCTATTACAAGGACACATATGCCAGGCTCGCTGCGCTTCTGACTCAACCCGATGTTTTTCCGGCAAACGAAAAAGAGTGGAACCGGCTGCTTCGACTCGGCAAAGTCGTGCTCAAAAAGGACCCCTGGGGGCACGATCCATACGTAAGTTTTACCCGGATAGCCCGATATGCCGATATTCAGAAACCCCAGGCGACTACTTCGCAGAATCCGGCCGGCTCAACCAAGATCGTTCCGGTCACTCAGTGGTTTTTGGTGCTCCAGGTCCGCAGTGCCGGTCCTGATGGTATTGCCGGAACGAAGGATGATTTTGTCCTCGCCAGATTTGAACAGCCTTCCACAGCTTTGTCCGGAAAGAACAGCGCTCTGAAGCAGGAAAACTATCAAAAGTCGTCGACTAAAGGGGCAATCGCAGGCCTGGTCATGGATCAGTCCGGTGGTGTCATCCCGGGCGCAAGTATCAGGGCTATCTGTACGAAAGGCACCAACGTCGATTTCGTTTATGAAGTGGTAACGGGGGAGGATGGGCGATATGCGTTATCACTATTACCCCCCGGAATATATGATGTGGGAGCACAGGTTCCCGGATTCAAAATAGCCCTTATACGCGAAGTTCGGGTCGTTGCGGCGAAGTCCACCGTAGTCGACATCACCTTGCTGGTTGGCGGCGCCATGGAGACGGTTACCGTAATGGCAGCGCCCACGGTGCTTCAGACTACCGCAGCAACGCTCACCGGAGGGGCAGGACCTGCACAATCGACGCCAAGACTGCGCGAATACTTCCCGGAAACTCTGCTGTGGCAACCATCCGTAGAGGCCGGGCAAGACGGTCGAGCCGAATTGAAGTTCAAGCTTGCCGACAATATCACTACCTGGAAGGTTGACGTGATCGGCTCAACCGAAAACGGCGAGATCGGCACCACAACCACTGAAGTCAAAGCCTTCCAACCGTTTTTCGTCGACCATAACCCGCCGCGTGTTCTCACACAAGGGGACGAGATTCAGCTGCCGGTGACGATCCGTAACTATCTCGATCAAGCGCTGGATGCGGACATTGCCATGAAGCCGGAGAATTGGTTCCAACTCCTTGGCCCCGGAGAACAGAAACTCCCGCTAGCGGCCGGGACTTCCGCTAATGCTGTATTCCATCTGAAAGCCGTTGCGGCGCTGCCTGAGGCGCGGCAACGCGTGACGGCTACGACGTCCGCTGGCGGCGATGCCGTTGAGAAACCCGTGTCGGTCCATCCTGACGGGGAGGAAATTGCCGAAACCGTGAACAAAGTATTTTCCGGCGACGCCGTGCTGGAATTGACCGTGCCTGCAAACGCCATTCCAGGCTCGGCGCGTGCCGAACTCAAAATCTATCCCAACCTGCTCGCACAAGTGATCGACAGTATCGAAGGCATCCTGCAGCGTCCGTATGGCTGCGCAGAGCAGGCCATTTCGGCCGCATACCCCAACCTGATTTTTTTGCGCTATCTTCAACGAATGGCAAAAGGGGATCACCCGCTGCAGGCGAAGGCACGCCGCAATCTGCAACTCGGCGTTGATATGTTGCTGGGGTACCAGGCACCCGTCGGCGGATTCAGCTATTGGGGAAGAGGTGACGCCGACCCAAGCCTCACCGCCTATGCCGTCTCGTTCCTGAAAGACGCCAGGGAGTTCGTGACCATGGACGACCAGCTGGTCAAGAACTCGCAGGATTGGCTCATCAGGCAGCAGGATCAACGCGGGAGCTGGCCGGCATACGATTGGAAGAAGCAGCGGGATGAGCGGCGGACCGTATACCAGACGGCTTTCATTGCAATGACACTGTCGGGCGAGGATGCACACCAAGGAGTGACAAAGGCCATCGAATATCTGGCGCAGCGCTCGGGCCAATACGACGAGCCTTATGCAATTGCGGCTCTTGCGCTGGCGGCGTTACATACGGAGGATTCCGCGGTCTCTGCAAAAGCCCTCCAACGCCTTCGTAACCTTGCCCGGACAGAAGCCGGGTCTACCTATTGGAACCTGGAAACCAACACACCCTTCTATGGCTGGGGACTTGCAGGCCGCCTTGAGACAAGCGCGCTGGCAGTGCAAGCGCTTGCCGAAGGAGGCAATCCAGGGGACAAGCTCATGCTTGATGGCGGCATGCTGTTCCTGCTGCGTAACAAGGATCGTTTTGGAGTTTGGCATTCGACTCAGGCGACCGTCAGGGTGCTGCAAGCGATCCTTGCGGCTGCTCAACCGGCGGCCATGGGTGGTAACGGGGGATTCCTCGATGTAATGGTAGACGGCCAAGCTGTCCCCCGAGTTACGATGCCGCCTGGCAGCGAGATCACCGGCCCGATCCGCATCGGGCTGGCCTCAGTTCTCTCGTCGGGGAAGCACCTGATAACGCTCCGGGCTCCTGGTATGTTAAGCCAGGCGCAGGCGCAGCTTTCAGCCAGCTATTATGTGCCCTGGACGATGCGTCCTCCGGCCGGGCCCGACCTTCTGCGGCTAAAAGTCAATTTCGACAAATCCAATGCAAAGATCGGGGAAACGGACGCGTGTCGCGTGGATGTGGAACGAGTGGGCTTCAGGGGTTATGGAATGATGGTCGCAGAGATCGGCCTGCCACCCGGCGCCGATGTGGACCGCCTATCTCTGGATAGCGCCGTGGCTGCTTCGGGATTTACCCTGAGCCACTACGATATTCTGCCGGACCGCATCGTAGCCTACCTCTGGCCGCGTGCCGGCGGCACCGGCTTCAGTTTCAATTTCAGGCCGCGCTTCGCCATGAAGGCAAAATCAGCGCCCTCGCTGCTCTACGACTACTGCAATCCCGATGCGCGGACAGTTGTAGCTCCTGCGATGTTCCGTGTGCAATAGGTCTGCAGACATTTTCGAATGGTGACAGCGCCTGTTGATTTCTTGCTCCATGCCACTGAAGCGCCTGCGCGCAAGCCGTTCTTCAAGCGCGGTGCGAAACGCGGAACCTGTTTTGTACGAGCGAAGGCAGCTGATCCTACCTATCCTTCCAACAACCAGCCAGTTTCTGCCATGTACCGATTCATTCATTGAGAACGAATAGGACGACAATCCGCTGTTATGGGTGTTCAGGAGCCGGAGATTATAATCTTCGGGGATTTATCCTTGTTTAAGCGAAAATCGATCGTAATGGTGGTCGTGAACGGCACCCCTTTTACAGCCATCCCGGGCACCGGTTCAGGTGGAGGCGGGGCAGGCTTCCCGGCCCCCGGAGCAGTGCTGCCACCAATGAGAGACGGGATGAATTTCCACTGCTTCACAGCCGTGATTGCAGCGTCATTCAAAAGGGAATGCCCTGCGGTAATTCGAACATCCGATACAAGTCCTTCCTCATTCACGTTTATCTGGAGTATCACTTTCCCTTGAACCTGATCCTTGATGGCCAATTCCGGATAGATGGGGTCAACTTTATGGATAAGTCTTTTTGAAAGTCTCTCTGACACCATAATTGTGCCGTCATCTTTCATGGGTTTCCCCGACGTTGAAGCAGCCTGTGGTTCATCCGCTTTCAGTCCGGAAGGAGATGCTTGCCCAACTCCGAAGACTGCCACCTGACTGCCAATGACAACAACAACGCAGAGCAAAACTGTCGTCAATAGGATCAGCGCCATCATGCGTTTGTTTGTTTTTACCCGCATATCTCTCTCCTTGGAAATAATGTTCCTGATTCTTGATTCCAGCGATTCATAAGGGCTTCCCATGCATGCCGTGCATGGCATGCGGCTGATCAGAGAGGTTTTCTCAACCAGACTCACAAGAAGCCTGGCATAGCTCGCAGCGCTTTCCATTCCCGATATCGCATAGTTGTCACTTACTGCCTCGCGCGCTACGGACAAAGAATTGCAGAGGCCATAAACAAAAGGATTCCACCAGTACAACGCCTTGATCATCCGCTGCAACAGCCCGAGTAGATGGTCATGGTGATAGATGTGCGCGAGTTCGTGCAGCAATATCGCGCGGAGTTCTTTATCACCGATACTCTGATAGAGACCGGCTGGCAATATAACCAAAGGTGTCTGTATCCCTGTGGAGATGGGAGAGGTCAGCTTCCGGGAGGCGAAAAAGCGTGGTTTTTTGCGAAAACGAAAAGAATGGGTACTTTCTACTAAAACGGCCGATATCCTGCCATCGTGTATCTCTTGCAGGCCTGTGCCGCACCCCTTCAAAAACGCCAATTGACAGAGAAGCCGTCCCACACAGATCAGCGTGACTGCAAGCCAGAGAAATCCGAATTGATTCATCAGCGCTTGCCATCGGCCTATGCGTACCTGAGGCAACGGCGTATTCATATCCAGCAGCCTGTTTAGAAGAGGCGGTTGGGTCTCGACATTTGCCGTACTCATTTCGACGGCAGGTTTTGGAGTTGGCTGGGCGCGAACAGCAAGCCGGGGGATAGACCAGGTAATCAGCGGCAAAGCGAGCAATAGGATAAGCGTGCAAGTACACCAGGTTGACCGGACAACTGGAGACCGGAACTTCGGGAGGCGCATGATTAGAAAGGCGGCAAACGACAGCCAGAGCGAGTGGAAGGCGGTCAGCAAGATCCAGTCTGCTGAGCCCGAGAAACTGAGAACGGTCTGCCAGTTCATTCCGATTCTCCTTCCTGACTGCTGATGATCTCTTTTAGTTTTTGAATTTCGGCTTTCGATACTCTGACGCTTTTGAAGAGGCACCTCACCAGGTCGGGACTGGAGCCTTTAAAGAACCTGTGATGAATATCTCCGACGAGAGTCTCGAGAGTCTTTTCTCTCTTGCGGGTAGGAGAATAAAGAAAGGTTCTTCCGAGCACGCGGTGCCTGAGCCATTTTTTTTGCTCAAG
Organism: Terriglobia bacterium; assembly: GCA_020072565.1. NCBI lineage: Bacteria > Pseudomonadati > Acidobacteriota > Terriglobia > Terriglobia bacterium. Next base: position 36,535 of record JAIQGI010000039.1, on the reverse strand, counting down.
ACGATTCATCTGAACCTGGATCGTGGTTCTGGATAGAGGTTCCTGTCTGTTCTGGTTGATCGTTTCCCATACATGATTGACGGTCGTTTCTTCCTCTTCCCATACAATCGCCATAATTTCGAATTCCGCATCGGTCAGTTTGGGCAGCGACAATGGACTCATAATTCTCTCCGGTGAATCACTAGGACGACATCTGTCGTTATGATACGACGACATCTGTCGTATTGTCAAGGCTGAAGTTTTTCCGACGAGGTGAATGATTGCACACGCAAGAGCTGTGCTTGCTCCACCGACATGTCGGCGGGGTTCTTGACAAAATCCGGAATCAGGTTCCAGAAGCTCGTAGATCAGGAAAATACGGGGACGTCCGACCAGTTTTCGAGGAAATTGGTCGGACGTCCCCATGTTTCTGTTTCCGGGGAGCATCTCTGGTTTTACCGCCAGTAGGGAGATCCTCGACCGCTGTTTTGGAGCCGCTTGAGTGCCGTTGAAGGGCGCACTTCAGACTCAGAATCCTGGAATTGGGGGGGGAGCGCAATCAAAAAGTTCATTCCGGCGTCGCCCATGACTCCACATGCCGTGATGGGCCCGCGCATGGAGGTTACTCGGAGATGGCCACCGTTCTGAGTTACTCCAGGGATGAGCTGGCCAACGGTCCAGGAAATTCGGGAATTGGGGAGCAATTCGACAACGGTCGTTCCTGCGAGAAGACCGCTCTGAGTGTACATTTGGATTTTTACTTCGGTTTCCGATGGGTTGGGATTGAACAGGGCGACGCCTGTGTAATAGGACACGCCGGCTCCTCCCGGCAGGCCTTCGGCGACTTGGGCGAAGACCAGATCCGAGTGGAGAGCCGGATCCAGCGGCAGGCTGGCGGAAAAACGACCGGTTAGCGCCTCTCCAAAATTGACATCGCCGGTTAGCCCATCGCCGTCGGCATTGATCACGAGCGTACCTTGCACCGGGGAACTCGGGCCTGCGGGGTCGGGCAGGCCAAACAACACATCTCCCCGCACGTGCAGCTCCCCACCGGCAGCCAGCATCACCGTTCGCGGATTCGTAATCCCGGCACCGCGCACCAGGAACCCGTCGTCGCCCAGCAGCTGGATCGAAACCGTCCTCAACGAGTCTGAGCTGTTGACCAGGTTCACATCCGTGAAATAAGCGATGCCGCCTGCGTTGCCGTTTGCAAATTGCGGCGCGTAGAGCGTTGTGGCATAGGATGGTTTCTGCGCCGCGACCAAGGCTGTTGCGCCTGCTGCTTCTGATGCGACGATTCCCGTAATCTCCGTGTCGGATGACACACGAATGGAGCCGCCCTTGAAGTCAGGAGGCAAGGTTGGAAACAGCGCAGATAGATCCTCGGCCAGGCTCGAGCCCGGCGCCAAGGTGCGCGTCGTGGTGAATGATGCGGTTTGCCCCGCGTCGGACCAACGAGTGCTGAGATTGGCTGTCTCATCTCCCGGATTGATGATGTAAAGAGAGGTTCCAGGAATTGTCCCGCTGCCCGCCGGTGTATGGGTAAAAACCAACTCCTTTGACAGCCATGTCGATGCGGGTGCTCCGTTCAGAAAAGTTCCGGCGTGATCCCCCCAGGCGGAAAACGACCCCATCCGGCCATCGGTCGATTTTACCTCGGCCCATCCGCTGAAACTCGGGAGCAGAAAAGGAAATGACTGCTGGGCAACGAACGCAGTTTGCATTCCAGCGCTGAGGGTCGCGTCCTGCACGGTCTTTCCAAAAGCAGTTCCATTCCAATGTACCGAAAAAACATAATCAAGCGGTTGGTGGTTTGGGTTGACGAGGGCAAAGCCGGTGTATTGCGTGGCGGTCGTCCTCAGAAACGGGAAAATGGTGCTGGTGACCTTGCTGCCGGAGAGCCAGTGCACAGCCTGAGCGTTGTTGAGATCTCTTGGGCCGGTCGAGTATCTATAGCTATATGGGGAATAGATCTGCATGGACATCCCGTCTCCCCGCGATATTCCAACAGTCGGAGTGACGCCGTGATTGCCATCGCCATACTCGAACAGGATTTCGCCGTTGTTGCAAAGCGTAACCGCGAAATTCACCGGAATGCCGGCGATCAGGTTCCCCTGGCTGTCCTTACGAACAGTCTCCCCCGCCCATCTGAACCGGATGCTCGTGGGAGTCGGGGAACTGGGGTTCGAGACATAGAGACCTTCGGCTGCGATGGCATTCCCGTTAGTGCGCAGGTTCATCCAAAATGGGGCAATTGCCGTCATGGTTGCCAGGGCAGATTCCGAGTTGTTGCCGCTGTTATTGAGCGCTCCAATCGTGATCAGCCCGTTCGTGGACACATTGACGGAACTGATCAGCCGGTCGAAAAAGGGGAATGCGAATCCGAGATCCCATCTCAGGTTGGTGTCGTCGCCCCTGCTCGTCAACCTCTCATTGAGCGTAGAAATGTTGCTCGCCTGCAGTTCCGTGGTGTAGTGACCTCTGATCTCGGCTTCTCCAACCACATCGCCGGCGAGGCCGGAACCGTCGTCAGGATCATGATACATGGCCCGGATGACATCCCCCGGAGCAACCTGCAGGATGCCGTCGTTCGATGCCGGCGCGCCCCCGCCAGTCAACACCATCCCCTGAAATAGCGCTCCCGAACGTGCAAGTGAGAGCGTTTCACTGTCTCCGCCTGAGGACTCGATGCGCAGTGTGACGACAGGATTCGGCTCATTGCTGTCCCCAATGTAGACGCGCACCCAATCTCCCGGGTACAGGACGCCTTCCCTGAAACGCACTTTTGCCAGAGCGGCGGGGAGATCCTGAGAAGCCATGACCATTGCGTTTGAGCCGTCTCCTCCAACTGCCATATAGCCGAGGCCGCGTCTGGCAAAGGCTTCCCAGATCAGGTCGATATCTTCCCCTTGCTGGTCCTCCTGATCGGCGCCGAGCAGGGCATCACGCATGTCGACGAAGGACGGATCCGAAGGGGAGCGTTTCATCGCGTCCATCATGAGTTGGGCTGCGCGCCGGCGTCCTTCCTCGTAACCGAATTTTGTGATGAGTCTCGCCCTCAGTTCCCACATGGCTTCCATCCAGATCTCGCCGTCTGCATGGACCTCGGGCCCGGTAGAAAAAATTTTCCCGAAATCCGCGTATGTGAGATTGTTGACCTGAAATCGTGTGGAATACGGGCGCGACCGGGCTCCGTGCGCAAAATCCTGTTTTGAATAGCCGACTGCAATATAGTCACCATCCACAGGCGCCGATGCAGGCACGAAGTAGTTGAGACTGAAAAAATCGCTGTTGCCTTCGTTCAGGGCGCCGCATTGCTTTCCGCAGCTGGATCCAACCAGACGTCGAAATACGGCATGAGAGTACTCGTGCAGAATCACCTCCGCGTCGAAGGCGGAATCCACATAAGGCCCAGCCGTCGGCCCCCAGATGGACGTCAACATCTTCGGGCTGCTGCCGTCGATCGGAGTGCTCATGCTGGCACAACCGAGGAAAGGCGGAGTCAAATCGCTCCCCTTCTGCGCGTCTGCTTTCAGCGCATCTGATTCCAAGCCACCTCTGCCGAAGTTGAATTGCTGCATGTTTCCGGCAGCTTCGGTAAATCCGAGATTGTAGAAATAATCGTGTGCCACGTTGCCCCAGTAGAACAGGTTGGTCACGGCGGCATCCGTATAGTTTGCGGGGGACGGTGCGTTCGGGCCGAGCTGTAGATCGAAGCCGAAAACTCCGTTGACTGCGGCGGCCGGGACCCCAAGGGTGGCATCGCCATCGCCCGTCTTGTCCTCCCGGGCGATCACATTATTGCCGATCGTCAGGTTGCCGGCGCCGACCCAGCCCGCCGGGGAAGCAATCGGATCCCCGGAGAATGACCGCAGAGTCCTTGGAACAATCACAGGCGGATTCGGCATGGGCGGGAGCAGGCCGGGAGTTGCGGTCGGTTGGGGACTGGAGGAATCGAACACCAGGCCGCTGATTTCGAAATCCGTAATCGAGGCCCGATAAAGAAGGGTTCCATCCTGGGCATCGACTATGCATTCAAAGTAAGTTTGAGAATCTGCGGAGGCCGCGTCGAAGTGCCAGGCCAGCCGGAGCAGGCCATCCACGGGGAACCACACGTATTGGGCCGATACCTGATCCGCGTTCGGTCCAAAACTCAGCCTCGTGCGATATTGCGCCCCTTGTCCGGCCGTCATGATTTCAGAGCGCAGGTTCCGGCGGGGAGTGTCAAAATCTTCCACGCATCGAAGCAGGGCCTGATCTGCCGCAAGACGGGACTGGGCCATCGGTAGGCCTGCCGGCAGAGGAACCGACTCGAGATCGAAATCAATTTCGATCACCTCACCCGCAGGAGAGACGTGAACGCGCAGGCCGTCCTGAAAAACCGGTATGCCGGCCCATTGCTGCCGGAACTTAAGAAGCGCATTGGGTCCCGACTTGTCGAGAGCAACCAGTTCCAGGTTTCTAAGCCAGGCGTCATCGGCGCCGAGCAGATCCCCATGTGCCAGGACAAACCTGCGCGCGATGGTCTCCATGTCATGTGGGCTCGCGGGCGAAAGCGGCGGCACATTTCGCGCCAGCATCCGCAATCTTCCCGTGTCGCCTGTCGAGGAAAGCACGCCCGGTCCAAACTGTCGCGCAGCAGAGCCGAGAACTTGCGCCGAATGCCTCATAGCAGCGGTGGTGGCCGCCGCTGTCCTGGCTGCCCGACGGGCATCGACGTGCTGTTCGGCGCCCCACACTATTTGAAACGCTCCGAAAAGCAACATACAAGCTGCGGCTGCGGAGATCTTTCGAATGTACCTGAATGATGGCTTGCATGCGTCCATATCCATGGCCTCGGACGAAGAATGAACCCGGATGTTTGATCAGCGAGCGGCGTACCCGTTACGCAATTTCGAGTCCGCAGCTCATGCTATATCAGATGCTTATCAATCTGAAAGAGTTCGGTTGTTACTACTGGGGTCGGAACACGACTATTTTGGGAATAATTAAGATTATGTCGGCAGGTACAGCTGAAAACAACTCACATCATCGGCGCCAAGTTTTTCTGGAGACTTTCCGAAATACTCTGCGAATTGCTTGACTGCCAGAACGTATCCACGAAACATCCTCCGCGGGTAGTTGCGGCGCGGAGCTCGTCCAGCACATAGGAAGGACAAGCCGGCTACTGTTCTCACCCTCCGGGCGCACCCCCCTGCAGGCAGGCCCCTCCGCTGCTAATAAGATGCGATGAACGCAACTTGGCCCGAAACCGCACGAAATGCAATTAGCACCTGAGTAGATGTGCTTCTGAAGAAATCCCCTGAACGGAATTAATGCCGCCAATATCAGAAAAAGTGCCTTTTTTGTTTCGGTAGATTATCTTTTGGAGTATGCTCGACGCATGCCCAAAAAAGGAACACCACCCATTGAGGGAGAGATGCTGCAGGGCACCCTTGACCTGCTCGTGCTCCAGACGCTGGTCCTGGGGCCGGCTCATGGCCACACCATCGCGCATGCGATCGAACGCCAGTCGGAAAACGTGCTGCAAGTCGAGCACGGTTCGCTTTATCCGGCGCTTCACCGGCTCGAGGATCGGGGATGGATCTCCTCGTTCTGGGGTACTTCTGAGAACAACCGCAAGGCAAGGTATTACCGGATGACGCCTGCGGGACGAAAGCAACTGGCGGAGCACATCAGTCGTTGGGATCTGCTGGTCCGGGCGATTAATCGAATCCTCCGGCCTGCCACGGAGTAATCCTATGGGATGGAGCCGATTTTTCCGGCGTCGTTATTGGGATGACGAACGGGCGCGCGAAATCCAGTCATACATCGACATTGAGACCGACGAGAACATTGCGCGCGGGATGTCTCCCGAGGAAGCCAGGTGTGCGGCGCACAAAAAATTCGGCAATGGCACATACGTTCGTGAGGAGATCTATCGCATGAACACCATCGCGTTCCTCGAATCGCTGTGGCAGGACCTGCGCTATACTTTCCGCTCGCTGCGCCGCAACCCCGGATTTGCCGCGACCGCCATCGTTACCCTGGCTCTCGGAATCGGCGCCAACACGGCCGTATTCAGCGTGGTGGATGCGGTCATTTTTCGGCCTCTGCCCTATCGAGATCCCGGCCAATTGGTGTCGATTTCGTGGGCGCGACGCAGTTCGCCCCAATTTCCCTATATTGGGCTGCATTCTTTGGAGGAAATCGAGGACTGGCGCGCGCAGAGGCAGATTTTTGCCGGCGTTGAGCCTTTTTCCGCCTTTCACAATGTGAATGACACCCGGGGAAAAGTGGGCATGTTTTCCACCAACTCGATCTCGACTCAGATTCCGAGCATGCTCGGCGTGCAGCCATGGGTGGGACGCAGTTTCCTTCCTGAAGATGGACTTCCCGGGAGGGATCAAGTCGCGCTGATCAGCTACGGATACTGGGCACGGGAATTCGGCTCCGATCCTGCAGCCCTCGGTAAGATGGTTACGCTCGACAATCGTGTCTATACCGTCATCGGAGTCATGCCTCGAAATTTCGAGTTTCCTCCCGGCTCGAGGCCCGATGCTTGGGTGCCCTGGACGAAGGAGTCCAATGGCCATATGTTCTCGATTCTCGGGCGTCTCCGTCCCGGTATCGACATCGATCAGGCACAACGTGAGGCAGTGCTGGTGTCCGATCGGATTCACTGCTTCGACCAGGAAATAAGGCGAAATGGCATTCCTTCATTATCGAGCATCGGCCGTTCCCTGGATCCCAAGGCCAGGACTGCATTGCTTGTCCTGCTCGGCGCAGTCGGCTTTGTATTCCTGATTGCTTGCGCAAATGTTGCCAATCTGATGCTCTCCCGCGGCGCCACGCGTCAGCGTGAGATTGCCATTCGGGCGGCCATCGGGGCAAGCCAGGGGCGTCTGATGCGCCACTTCCTGACAGAGAGCCTGGTCCTTTCGGTTGCCGGGGCAGTGGCCGCCCTCCTTCTGGCCTCATTCATGACACGTCTGATATTTGCAGTTCTGCCCATAGGACTGCAGTGGCTCTTCATGGGTTACGATTCTGCACTGGACGGCCGGATAATTGCTTTCGTGGGCACGATTACTATCTTGGCCTGCTTGCTGAGTGGCTTGACTCCTGCATTCAGGTCTGTCGGCGGCAACAGAATTCCGGGATTGACGGAAACCAGTCGTCTCGCCGGCACCACTCGTGGAATACGGCGATTTCATTTTGTTTTTCAGAGCCTTCAGGTAGGCCTGGCCCTCGTTCTGCTTATTGGCGCCGGGCTCATGGCCGGCAGTTTCGCGCGCCTGATCCTGACGAAAAGCGGCTTTGACACGAAGAACTTATGGCTTTTGGAAATCTCCCTGCCGTCGGACTACAAGGCGCCTCAGGCGTCCTCGTTCTACGACAACCTGAAGACAGTTGTCCATAGATTGCCGGGTGTACAATCTGCAACCATTTCGCGAGGAACGCCGGCTGCGCGCGGATATGCCAGTGACCGGTATTTCTCGGAGGGCGCGTCCGATGCCGAAGGTGTGAGGGGACTGGAGTTCTTCGTGGCCCAGGATTATTTTGCCACTCTCGGCATTCCCATTATTGCCGGACGCAACTTTGGCCCCGAGGATGGCCCATCGTCGCCGCCCGTAGCGATCATCGATTCCCGTTGCGCTGCGCACTTCTGGCCCGGGCAAAGCGCAATCGGCCGGCGACTCCATTCCAGTTCCAGCTCGTCTTTGGTGACCGTGGTCGGTATCGCGGCGCCTGTGAAGACCGGGATTTTTACAGAGCCGAACAACTGCCAGTTGTACAAGCCCTTCTCGCGCGTTCGGTTTGGCGCGAGTCTGATAGTCCGCATGGCTGGCCATCCAGGGCCGGTTCTGGCCCAGCTGCGCGCGACGGTTGGCGCGCTTGATCCGAAGGCCAAGATCACCGATGCTGCCACTTTCGATGAATTGTATGCGATACATGATAGAAGTATTGCCAACGCCCCGCGATTCTACCTCATCCTGATGCTGATCTTTGCCGGGGTGGCCCTGGCAACTGCGGCGGTCGGCATTTACGGCGTGCTTTCTTATTCAGTGGCCCAGCGAATATCGGAAATCGGCGTCCGGATGGCGCTCGGCGCTTCTGCACGCGACATACGAATGCTCCTGATCCGTGCGGTTATGGCTCCGGTCGGTACGGGGATCGTGTTGGGCATCATCACATCACTTTGGCTGACACGATTGCTGCGCGCCCTTCTCTATGAAATCTCGCCCCATGATCCGATTACGATCATTTCAGTCATCGCCTTTTTGTTGCTCGTCTCTCTGGCAGCCTGCTTGTTGCCATGTCGGCGGGCGGCCCGAGTGGATCCGATGACTGCCCTGCGCATCGAGTAGATTGGGCGGCGGGAATTGTCTTGCACAAGATGATACCGCAATTTGGACCATGGGAACGTATAACGGGTTTACCGCCCGCGTGAAGCCAACTGCAAATCACGCGTGTCAGGGTTCTTAATGTGAGGCTGGTTTTTTCCGTGCTATGATGAGGCGGGCGTGCCTCCTGCCAAAAGCCAACCCTCGGTTTCTGTCATGAAACGGTTTCCCCGGCAAAGAGAACAAGGACGATGAACCTCATAGAACTCGGATGGAATGATTATTTCGCGGCTCTTTTCGAGCCTTATCGTGTCGAGGGCCTCATTCCGGCCCGCGTGGTCGTCCAGCACCGCGACAGGAGCCTCGCCGCCGGTGAAGCGGGAGACGCGCTCGCCGAGGTATCCGGGCGCTTCCGGCACCACACGACAAGCCTCGCCGACTATCCCACGGTCGGAGACTGGGTCGCGCTGGAACCCTTCGGCCGTCGGCGGGCTGTGATCCACGCCGTCCTCGAAAGGCGGAGCGCGTTCGTCCGCAAGACGGCCGGCGAAGCGACCGAGCCGCAGGTCGTGGCCGCCAACGTTGACACGGTGTTTCTCGTCACGGGCCTCGACGGCGACTACAACCTCCGCCGCATCGAGCGCTACTTGACTGCGGCCTGGGACAGCGGTGCCTCGCCCGTCATGGTCTTGAACAAGAGCGACCTCAGGGAGGACTTGACGGCGGTCGTCGCCGAGGTGAACACCATTGCCTTCGGCGCCCCCGTCGTCGCCCTGAGCGCCCGCGACGGCTCGAACCTCGACGCCCTGCGGATGTTCCTCGAGAGGGGCAAGACGGCGGCGCTCCTGGGATCTTCCGGAGCCGGGAAATCGACCCTCATCAACCGCCTCCTCGGCGAGGAACGCCTCCGGACGGCGTCTGTTCGCCCGGACGACAGCCGCGGCCGCCACACGACCTCGCACCGCGAGCTCGTCGTCCTGTCCGGAGGCGCCCTCCTCATCGACACGCCGGGCATGCGCGAGCTTCAGCTCTGGACCGACGAAGCGAGCCTCGGCCACTCTTTCGAGGACGTGGAGGGTCTCGCGGCCGGCTGCCGCTTCGCCGACTGCACCCACGCGCACGAGCCGGGCTGCGCCGTCCGGGAAGCGGTGGCGAAAGGCGAGCTCGGCGCCGCCCGCTACGAGAGCTATCTTAAGCAGCGCCGCGAGCTCAGGCAGCTGGCTCTCAAGCAGGATAAGCGGGCCCGCCGTCAGTCGGAAAAGGCCTTCGGCAAGATGGTGGCCGCGGCCATGAAGGACATTAAAAAGAGGAAGCCGAATTACTGGTAAGGCTTAGGGCGGGTGAACATCAGAACCCGAGCTTTCGTATAGCATCGTATGATGTGGCTGATCCGGATTTTGATTGCGGGGATTCTCGGGACCCTGCTTGCAGTCCTTCATTATTATTCTCCCCTCAAACTGTCGAGCGTCGTCCCGTACGCCGGACTCATACTCGTAATCACAGGGCTGATCTGCCTGATCCACCCTCTGAAAACCATCTTTGTCCGTAGCAGGAAGGCAGCTGCATTCCTGATTGCCGTTGGCTTTTTCGCCGCAGGCCTCGCGCTGTTTTGGCCTGCCTCAACGACCATGGTATCGGAGCGCACATCCCTGCTGGACGGGGCGATGCCGCAGTATGAATTCGTAGAACACCACCAGATCCGTGTGCACGCTCCCCTTGCCAGGGCGTACTCGGCTTTGCAGGCAGTCACGATCGACGAACTCGCGGCCTACCCGACCCTGATGAAAGTGCGGAACGCCGCCATGGGCCGGAGTTGGAGTCGGCCGAAAGGTCCGTCGCCCGCGATCATTGCCATCTTTTCGGATCCCCGCTCAGGCTACACGCTGATTGAACGGAACGAACGGGAGATGGTGTTCGGCGGAATAGGCCGCGTCCGATCAACAGGGGAGAACCCCATCCTTTCGTCACCTGCGGCCTTCGCCTCATTTGACCAAGCGGGGAGCGTAAAGGTCGCCTTCAACCTGAAAGTCGATGACGCAGGCAATGGTTGGACAACGGTCAGCACCGAGACGCGCCTTCACGCGCTGGATCCCGAAAGTCGAGCGGAACGGGGACTGACGACGCTAACCTGTTGATCGCAAGCGATATTTTCGATTCTGATGGCAAAAACTGCAGCTTGCAGCCAAAAAACAGATCCAAATTTTGATCTTAAGAAAAATATTGCCGAATTAACGATGTTACTGTCTACGTGCCTATTCGTGGAGGTGACACACCTCTCCCTGAACGACGCCAAAGCGGAGGAGGAGGATAGCAATGGAAAACAAAGAATTTAAATTGGAAGAAGTACTGGATATCCTCCACCTCATCGCAAAACGTTATGGTAAAAAAACGGATGAATATAGAGCCCTAGAAATAGTTGCGCACGCTCTGCTTTGCATGCAACATAAAGAGATTCGGCGAGAGTTTGAACAATATATGAAGCGTGTAGGAAAGGATCTGCCGAAACAGCAAAAAGAACATATTAGAACGATGAAGAAACTGAGTCTGCTATAGAAGTTTCGCCGTTGGAAACTAATATAGGGGGTCGGACCGACGGAAGTCTTTTAAACTGCAGGGGAAAACTGGGGACGCTCTCCGGTTTCGGCCGAGAATACAATGACGCCCCTCATATTTTGCCTCTTGTTCGAAGTCTGTTCGCCGCGTGTTGGGCCGATGTTCGGTGCTTGTCCGGCGGTTCATTGTTTGATGTTGCCTGTCCACTATGGTGGGCAGGACCCTGCTTCGCATACCCGATGGAATTGCGTGTTCCTTGCCAGAGGGACATGAATACTTCTTTGTCAGCGCAGAGCATGCCGCCACCATGTGGCCTCTAACCCTCGATTTTTTTGGATCTGACTGTCAACCCCTCGAAAAGCGACAGGCCGAATCGTCATTTAGGGATTGGGATATCCTTGATGCGTCTGCTGAGCGGGATTTGGTCTGTGTCTTTCGCTTCGTTCCTGAGCGCTGGTCTGAGTCCAGAAAGACCTGGGAGCTTTCATCGGGCAAACACTCTTCACTCGCCGTTACGGACATTCACAGTGGAATGACGGTCCGTCGCCTGCCAGCGAAGGGAGACGAATCCGTGCGGTTCGCCGATGGGGGCCGCGTCGTGTGTACAGCGAGCATCGGGGCCTTCAGATCCACTATCAGATGTTGGGACGTCGACACGGGAAAGGCAATTGCGACGACGAAGGGTGGCGCATGGACTGAGATCGAGAGTGCCTATCGCGCACGCAGAATCGTAATGTCCAATTACACTACGGCGGCGGGCATGTGGAACCCGCTCGAAGGATAGGAAGGATTGGCTGCCGTTGTGCGGTCGGCCTTTCTGCAAGCCCCCCGGCTGCACCTGCTGATAAAAGGCGATGTAAACTTGGGGGCTTGTGCCGCCCTCCAAGGCAGGATTCTACATCTGAGCTGGTGGTCTGGATCCGTTTTTTTGACGCACCTACACCTATTGCAGGGCAGATTAGCTGCCCCACCCGGTCATTTGGGCAGACGCATGCCTGGCAAGGCCGATTGGTCGCTCTGCTACCATGCATTCGCTATGTCATCAACTACAACTACGGGCTGGAACTGGTCAGGAGCTACATCGAGGCGAGCGGCGGCGGCGCGGACAAGCCGAAGCGCCGCTGGATGGAGTTTGCGGCCCCGGTCGCCTCTCCACGCCTTCCCTCCGGTCTCCGTTGAGCATGCTGCGCGTGGCGCCGCCCGCCGCTGTGGGAATTCGGGGACGTCCAAACCTGGTTCATCTTGTTTTCCAATCATCAGATGCCCGTCAAAAACAAGATGAACCAGGTTTGGACGTCCCGAATTTCCCCGAATTTCAAATTGACCTGCTAGAAAAGGCATAGAGGACAGCCGCCAGTGTCCCTCGAGACAGCTGGCTACTTGTTCTATTTCCCCCATCGACGACGCGCTCACTTGATATACAATCCGCGGTGAAAACATTTGACCTCAAAACCAGATCGGTGGCCGCACCCTGGCTGGGATTTAATCTAAAGTCCATTCGGGCTGTCGGTCCCGCTGCTGCCGTTAGAGGATTCAACGGAGTAGTTGACATGCGTACCGCTAACACACGTCGGAGCTGCCATCGATTCCTCGTGGGCATCGCCCTGGCCACGACGTGCGCTTGTCTTCCAGCCAGTCAGGCGCCTGACGCGCCCTCGGCTCATGGAGACGAGTTCATCCAGAGCCCGGGATTCATGGTCGTAGCCGATCGCAGAGTATTCGCGGTTATGGCGTTTCTCAACGCCGTGGGTTTCGACAAAGAGGTCGCAAACATGCCGATGCATCCGGTTCGAACCAGGGTCCGCGAAATGGTATCGGCCAGCCTGCGGAGACATCCTGACAAGCTGAGCGCCTGGAAAAAGCGATACGCCGATTGGAACTTGCAGCCGTTCCACTACCAGGACTTCGCGCTCAGTTTCACCCCCGACTACCCATTCCGGCGCGTGCGCCAGGACAGCGAATTGGGCTACCCGCAGACCGCCCGCCGGCTCCGTGAATTTCCCGACATCCTCAACGATTTCTGGACGACGGTCGACCTCCCGACCGTCTGGGAAGCGGTAAAACCGGATTACTTGGCAGAATTGGGCCTGTACGACCTCGGCCGCATGGCTGCTGACCTGAGCTCCACATGGCAATACCTTCGGATGACCCGCAGCGACTCCTTCGTGCTCGTCAGCATTCCCAACCTTCTTGACTCCCACTACCAGGCGATCGGCGCGTCATACGGTCGCTTTTACTACTCGGTTGAGAGCCCCGGTGCCAGTGCGCACACGTTGAACGTGCACGAATACCTCCACTACATCATCAATCCGCTGGTCAAGGCGAACTCCCGCCGGCAACACGCGAAGCTGCGAGCATATTTCGATGCAGGCAAGACCGGGCCGATGGCGAGGACGTACCAGGAAGAAGTCACTTTTGTATACGAGTGCCTGGTACGGGCCCTGGACAGTCGCATCGATGTGACGAGGACAAAGGACGCCGAGGTTCGCGCGCGCATTGAGAGGCGCGTCGCCAATGAGACCGAAAGAGGACTGAACCTGGTACGTCCGTTCTACATCCTGCTCGCCGAGTTTGAGGAGGCTAGGATGCCCTTTAACCAGTACCTTCCCATCCTGTTGGAGAGGCTGCCGCGCCACAATGCAACCTATTAGGAGACGGAATTCGGGGCCGTCCACCTCTGTGTGTCGCCAATAACCCATAAGGCTGCAAATTCAAGCAGTTAACGCGGGCGCTGGGGTGCACCGCTATGCTATAAACCTGAACTCATGATTCCATTTTCTTTTGGTTTCCTTGCCTGCCTTAGCGCTTTTTTTCGTTCCCGTTACAACCTCGGCATCGAAATCCTTGCCCTGCGTCAGCAGCTGGGCGTACTCCAGCGAAAACATCCTCGCCCTCGACTGCGAATTCAGGATCGCATATTTTGGGTCCTGCTCCGCCGCCTTTGGCCTGCGTGGAGAAACGTTCTGGTTATCGTCAAACCTGAAACGGTTGTCGGTTGGCACCGGGCTGGCTTTCGTTTGTTCTGGCGCCTTCGATCGCAGGCAAAGAGTCGCGGCAGGCCCAAGATCGATGCCGAGCTTCGAGGTCTCATCGAGCGGATGGTGAACGAGAATTCGACCAGGGGCGCTCCGAGAATTCACGGTGAGCTCCTCAAGCTCGGCTTTGACGTCTCCGAACGAACTGTTTCCCGGTATCTACTGCGCCTGTATCCTCGGAATCAGGCGCGCAAGCTCTGGGCTGCCTTCCTTCGCAATCACCGCGAGGTCATCGCTGCCATGGACTTCTTCACCGTGCCGACCCTCACGTTCCGAGTCCTATAAAGACACACCGGCGATGCGACCTGTTGCTTGCAGGCCGGAAGCCGCGCGTTTGGTTGCATTCCAGCGCATCGGTGGCTTGCATCATCGATACGATTGGCAGCAGGCCGCGTGAAGAGATCGTTCGATCGCCGCTGAATAAGGCCGAACAAAGAGATCGGTATGTGAGCCGTGGCCTTGATGCCCGGCGTGATTTCTTTCCGATCTGCTGGACTGGGCCATTTAGCCCTCTGGAGTCGTCCTGCTTCCCCGCACGTAAATCCGGAATTCGGCTCCGATTTGGTTTTGTCGACCCACAGGGGACAGTCGCTCCGCGCCCGTCGTAAATTGGAAAACGGCCGTTCGCGATGGGCGCTGCAGGATAGTTCCCGATTTGTTCCCACCTTCGAAGGTTCAGTTCTCAGACCCTCGAACCTTCGGACCTTACTTGATGCCGCTCACGTCGATCGCCCAGACGCCTCGGCCGTGCGTGGCCGCCACGAGCACGCGATCGCGCGGATGGACGATGAAGTCCATGACGTTGACCGACGGCAGATTGCCGCCGAGCACGTCCCACTTCTGACCGCCGTTCGTCGTCACATAGATGCCGAAGTCGTTGCACGTGTAGAGCACGTTGGCGCTCACCGGATCTTCACGGATCATGTTCATCGGACCGCCCGGCAGATTGCTGCCGATGCTTTTCCACGTCTTGCCGTAGTCCGTTGACTTGTAAAGATAAACTGCGAAGTCATCTTCATAGCGGCCCTGCTGCGCGAGATACACGGTCGACTCGTTGAACGCCGACGCGAGAATCTTCGCAACCCATTTCTTCTGCGGCAGCTTCGATGTGAGGTCCGTCCACGTCTTGCCGTCGTCCATCGTCACGTGCAGATGCCCGTCGTCGGTGCCGGCGTAGATGAGTCCTTGTTTCTTCGGGGATTCGGAGATGGAAATGACGTCCTGGTAGGGAATGTCGCCAAGCTGCGTCTTGTCGTTACTGCTCAAATCGCCTGTCAGCTTTTCCCACGTGTCGCCGCGATTGCGCGAACGGAAGAGGTACTGTGCGCCGAAAT
The DNA here is from genome assembly GCA_020072565.1 of Terriglobia bacterium. NCBI lineage: Bacteria > Pseudomonadati > Acidobacteriota > Terriglobia > Terriglobia bacterium. The sequence continues at coordinate 21,310 of JAIQGI010000039.1, read as the reverse complement.
AGATCGTGTTGGGATCGAACGGCGAGAGGAGCAGCGGCGCGAGCACCTGCATGCGCAGCGGATCGTCACCCGGCACGGCCGGGGGCCGAACGTTCTTGGTGCGCTGCGGGCCGGCCGGCTGCGGCGCGGCGGCCTGGCGACCTCCGGCCTGTCCACCGGCGCCGGCGCCGCGCGGCGCGGCCGCAATGCTCAGGTCGGTGCGGGTCACCTTCTCGGAATAAATGATGTTCGGATTGGTCGGATCGATCTGGTGCTCGCAGTACTCGCCGCCGATGCCGCCACCTTCGCTCGAAAACGCGACCGGCTGCAGATTGCTGCGGCCGCCACGCAGATCGACGACGCCGCGATAGCTGCCGTGATCCTGCACGGAGCCGACGACGTGAAACGGCGTGTCCATGTCGTAGGCGATGTCGAACCACGTGCCGATCGGCAGCGGTGCGCGATTCCATGTGACGCCGCCGTCCGTCGTGAGACGGAAGCCGCTGTCGTTGCCGCTCAACATGAACTTCGGATTTTTCGGATCGATCCAGTAGCCGTGATTGTCGCCTCCGGGACCGCGCCCGGCGCCGCCACCTGCGCCGCGCGCTGCCGCGCCGCCCGCCGTCGGCGGAGGCGGCGGGACGATCGGCCCGAACGTCTTGCCGCCGTCGGTCGACATGCTGACTGAAAGCGCGAGCACGTACACTTTGTTCTCATCGGTCGGATCGACGCGAATGTTGCCGAACACCCAGGCGTAGGTGCCCGACATCCCACGCATGAACGCGCGCTGCGCATCGTCCTGCCCGCTGACCAGCCGCCACGTCGCGCCCTTGTCGTCGGAGCGATAGACCTCGTTGCCTTTGATGACGCCGCCCTGACCGGCCCGGCCTGCCGGATTGCGCGCCCCAGCGATCGCGTTTGTATCAATTTCGTAGTTGTCAATGAACGCGTAGACGACATTCGGATTCGACTGCGCGACGGCAACGCCGATGCGGGCCAGGACATTCGCCGGCGGCAGGCCGTTCGTGAGCCGCGTCCACGTCCGGCCGGCATCCGTCGTCTTGAAGATGCCGCCCTCGTTGAAGCCCGGCTCGGGCCGCGGATCGTTCCAGTGCCGCCGCTGCCGCTCCCACGCCGCGGCATAGAGCGTATTCGGGTCGCTCGGGTCCATGGCGATGTCGTTGACGCCTGTCTTCCGGCTGATGGAGAGCGCCTTCTGCCACGACTTGCCGCCGTCGGTTGTCTTGAAGACGCCGCGCGTCTCGTTCTCGGTCCACTCATGCCCGGCAGAGGCCACGTAGACGATGTTGGGGTTCGTCGGATAGACGACGATGCGGCCGATCGTGCCGGTGTCGGCCAGCCCCATCTGCTGCCACGTCTTTGCGTTGTCGACCGACTTGTACACGCCTACGCCCGAGTACGAGCTGCGAAAGATGTTCGACTCGCCGGTGCCGACCCAGACGATGTCCGGATTCGATGGCGCGACGGCCAGCGCGCCGATGCTCGTCGACGCGGCCTGATCGAACACCACCTGCCAGGTCTGGCCGAGGTCGTCCGACTTCCACACGCCGCCGCAGCACGTGCCGGCGTACAGACGCCGCGAGGCGCCGTGATCGGCGGCGGCGACGTCGGCCACACGCCCGCTGACGTTCGTCGGACCGAGATATGACCACGCGAGATTCTTGAAGGGCGACGAGGACGTCATCGCCTTGTGCGCGTCGTAGGCTTTGAGATGGGATTCGTGATCACTCCCGGCCGTCTGCGCGCCCAGCGTCAAGACCAATGGCACCGCGGCAATCGCGGCGCCAGCCCACAAAATCCTTGATAGCTTCATAATGTCACCTCGCAGATAGACGTACGTTTCATTTTTTCCGGCGCGATCAAGCGCTCCGGATGCATGACGAGATTCTCGATGAAGAACTCCATTATGCGCTGTTGATTCACGCCCGAATGCGGCTGGTCGGGCCCGACCTGCACTTCAAAGCTCTTGCCTGCGCTGCAGCGCGGTGATGATGACAAAAACTCCTTGGCACGCCGCCCTTTTTGGGCCACGCCCCGATGGGCGCCGGCCCGTAGCGTCCGGAGCAATATGTCAACTTCGAGGTGCTGGCCTTGCGAGAGCAGTAACCGGATGCGCCACCGTTCGTTCGGCGTGGGGGCATGAAAGCCGCCCGGCCGCGTCGTTTCGTTGGCCATGAGGCGTGCGGCTTCGCCATCATCGCAAGTGCACTCCCCGGGGCGGTCGTTGCGCGCCGATTCGTGATGCGCCCGCGTCTTCAGCGATCCTATCCCCGCTTCGCATGCACCATTATAAGACGGCAGCCGCGGCGGCGACAGCAGATGATACACTCCGCGTGCCTCGAGAAAGCGTTCGACCTCATCCGCGATGAACGCGCTGCCGTTATCGGACTTCAAAACCAATGGCGCTTCATGCTCAAGACGGCAAGGTGGTTCATGTCTCACACACGGATCTCCTGAATGCCGACGGCACGCCCAAAGCCGCGAAACATATCTGGAATACGCTGACCAAGGCCGGGGTGCCGAGATATCCGGAGCTTTTATGCTTTTCCGATGATCCCGGTGACTGCTCATCTTAAATCTTCTTGACTCCAACGCTGTACTAATAGTACTAGTACAGCTATGTTGCCTTTCAAAGTGGATTTTAAACCGGGCCTTTCCCCGTATCGGCAGGTCATCTATGCCGTTGAGAAAAGCATAGTCTGCGGCCACCTTCGTCCCGGCGATGCGTTTCCATCGGTTCGCGTCCTGAGCCAGGCTTGTAAGATCAATCCTAATACGGCACACAAAGCGATTGCCGATCTGACGCGCAGGGGATTACTCGAAGTGCGCCCCGGAATCGGGACCGTGGTGGCGCATGCTCCGCGCGGATTGCCGCAGGAGCGCAGCACGCTCCTCAAGGAGGATCTCGAACGGCTGGTAGTGGAAGCAAAACGAATTTCCCTGGATCTTGATGACTTGTTGGCAGCGGTGGAAGCTCACTGGAATCGGCTGTCCTCAAGGAAGACGCTGGGGGCCGATGTAGAGGCCGGCAAGGAGAAAGCATGAACTCGGCTTTGTGTTTCGATAACCTGTCTCACCGATACGGCAAGAATGAAGCGCTGCACGGCTTGGATATGGCCGTCCCTCGCGGAAGCTTGTACGCGTTTTTGGGACCAAACGGGGCCGGCAAGACGACGGCCATTCATGTGCTCATGAACCTCATCCACCCGTCCGAAGGAAACAGCACGGTCCTCGGGGTCGACTCGAGACGTCTGGGGCCAGCTGAAGTCGCTCAAATCGGATACGTTTCTGAAAATCAGAAACTGCCTGCGTGGATGACGGTCGCACAGTTAGTCTCGTTCTGCAAGCCGCTGTATCGGTCCTGGGACGATGATCTGTGCCGCAGGCTCCTGCGCCAATTCGATCTGCCGCCAGAGTGCAAGATCAAGTCGCTGTCACGCGGCATGAAACTCAAGGCTGCCATGGTTACCGCGCTGTCTTTCCATCCCCGGTTGCTGGTGCTGGATGAACCATTCGGCGGGCTCGATGCAGCGGTTCGGGATGAGCTGGTCCGCGGCATGCTCGAGCTGGCAGACCAGGATGAATGGACGCTGTTCATTTCCTCCCATGATCTGGAGGACATAGAGAACCTCGTCGACTATATCGGTTTTCTCAACAACGGCCGGCTGATTCTCTCGGAGGAACTGGACCGGCTGCGGGGCCGGCATTGTGAAGTCGAGGTCACGCTGCCTGAAGACGCACGCGTTCCAGACAATTTGCCGCACGCCTGGGTGAACCTGCAAGTCTCGCACAATTTGGTCCGGTTCACAGATACGCATTATGAGGAGCGCGCCAGTGCCTCGCTGATTACGAAGTTCTTTCCCGGAGCGACTGATTTCTTCACGAAACCCCTCTCGTTGCGGTCAATTTTCATCTTGCTCGCGCGCCAATCAGCCGGCACAGCCTCTGAAGGAGGTGCAGCATGAACATCGCGGCTCACATTTTCAAAAAGGATGTGCGACGTTTTTGGCCACTGCTGGTGATCGCCGGTGCCTACCTGACGATGTTAACGACGATTGCCGTTTCGCGCCGTCATTCTGTTGCCTTTCCGACTCTAGACTGGACCTCTTTCTTTTTCTCCAACAGTCTGTTGGGATCCGGCGCCTTTTGGATCCTCTCCATGTTAATCATCGTGTTTTTGATCCACGAGGACAAACATTCCGGCTAATGCGGAGGTTGTCGCAACCGGCCTCACAGGTCGCCTGGAATATCCGTGGGGCACCATTTTGCGCTTCAGCGGGCAGGCGGGCGGTGTTTTTGGACAGCCGCTGCCAGCTTTATTGCCCGGGTACTCAGGGCTTCCCGCCCCGGCGGGTGCAGCCCTGATCCAGCTTCTCTCTCCATCCGACCAGGAGATTCAACAGTTGGATGCCAGCTTAGGGACATATAGCGGCTTGATGAAATTCCGGATGTATCGCTACGCATTGACAGGCTCGCTTCCGCTTCGGGTTGGAGCACGGCTGAAAACGGGATCCACATTGATGGAGATTTCAGAGGTGTCGCGCGAACCGGACGATATCATTGTCAGCTGGCGGGGCCGCAGCATCGGTGAGGGGGATTTCGTCTTTTATGTGATCAATCGTCAACTCCGACAGGTGCTCGGCGCGACGAAATCTGGTGGCAGATTGAGCCAGGGACGTGACATGATTTTGCCGGGTGCGACGATTTCCTATTGGACGCAGTTCTTAAAAATTGACTTAAAGCACAATCTCTATCCGTTTGCAGTCGACCAGTTGTGGTTAGCCGATGCAGAGTTGCTGATTGCGGAAAGGCAGGACGCCGGACAATTCAACCGCCAATTCCAAATCCACGATTTCCGCATCTCCGAGAATACACTTGAGCAATGGGAGAAACGCCTACGCAAGCAATGATTGTTAAATCGATTTAGTAATAGCTAAACCCGGACGGCCTCTGGCCGTGCGACCCTGACAGGCTAAGCCGTTCCGGCGTGCCGTTGTTTTTCTGAATCGGTATCGGTATCGGGATCGGTATGGAAATCGATAAATCACTTTTTCAAAAGGCCGATACCGATACCGATTCCGATGGATGCAAGAGGTCCTGCGTTTTTCGCCCCGCTTTGCGGGGCAGGCCAAAGCCACGGTTTCTAGCCGTGGTCGATCACATGTGAACGACGGGTGTTCGGATTTCTCGGTTCGCACCTGTTTCGCGGTTTCGTGATCGCATTGCCTTAAATCATAGCGGCCAAACCAATCCGCCTCAGCGTTTGAGCTGGTCGATGTACCAGGTGACGCGGAGGGGCGAATCGCCGTGCGATTCGGAGCCGACCGCCTGGTAACGGACGAAACCGTCTCGGTCGACGTAGAAGGTTGCCGGGACATTGTCGATTCCGATCAGGCGGGCGGCCCGCTCGAACGGGAGGCGCGCAACCGGAAATGGGAATTTTGCTTCATCCAGGTAGCGCTGCAGCCGTTTGCCGTCTTCATCAACGCTCACCAGCAGGAACACCACTCCAGGGTCGTTCCGATATTTCTCGTAGGCTGTTTTCAGGTGCGGCAACTCCGCACGACATCCCCCTCACCACGAGGCGAAGAAATTCAACAGCAGGACTTTGCCTTGCAGGCTCGAGGCGTCGTATGGACGGCCGTCGATCGACGTGAGCGCCAGTTTGGGCAGACGACGGTCAATGAGGCTCCTGAGCGCGGCCGCACGGCGCTCCTCGCGGCGTCCGGCCAATTCGGCCGCGAGCCACGCATCGAAGCCGCCTGGGCCGGCCTCCTTTGCGGCGATTGCCGCTAACGCCTGGGTTGCCCTCTGGCGCAGCTGAGGCTGCCCTCCCGTCAGCGACAGCGCGTTCAAGTAAAATCCGCGCGCCCGCTCGGGTGCATTCGTAGCGTTGGCCAGCTCTGCAAGATGGAATTCATTCGTGAAATCCTGGCCCTGCAACAACCGCTCGGCTTCTCCAAGCCTGGCCGCGGCCGCCGCATAGTCCTTCTTCAGAAACAGCGCCCAGCCGGCCAGGTCGAGTGCGGCAGCCTGCCCGCGCGCGTATGATCCGCGGGATTTGCCCGGCATCTGATATGCACCGAGGTTCTCGTCGATGAACCGGTCCGACGCCTTCGCGCCGCGCTCCGCCAGTGCGACCGCCCGGTCGTACTCGCCGCGATCGATCAATATCTGGGCGCCGGTGAAGTATGGCGCCGGATCGGCCTGAGCCTTCGTCCGGGCTTCGATAGCGGCCATCAGGTCACCGACCGTCGTCCCCGGCTCGCGAAACGAGTCGATCTTCGCGTCGAGCGCTTGGATTTCTGCGCGGGGAGGCAGTGGATCAACTTTATCCGCTGCCGCAAAGCTTTCTGCGAGGCGGAGAGCCTCCTTTGCGGACGCACGATCCGCATCGGCGGCGAGCGCCGCCTTCAGTTCAGCTATTGCACGCTCGCGGTGGGACGGCTGGTCGTGCCAGCCGGGGAATGCGCCTTCCTGCTGCCAGCCCTTGAACACGTAAATGCGGCCGAGCGCTTCGTGAGCCTCGGCTGCGGCCGACGGATCCCGCGCCGCCTGCTCAAACGCGGCAATCGCGCTCCTGGAAAGCCGCTGCTCCCACAAAGACGTCCCGCGCAGGATCTGATCGCGCACCGCGGTCTGTGCGAGCGCGGCGGCGACGATTCCACCGGCCGCAATAAACAGCATGCCTCGTCGCATTTTCCTACCCCCGATACGTCCTGTCCCGGTGTTCGGCCGTTGCACTTTGGTATTGACCCTTCGCAAATGATTTTTTATAGAACTTTCCGTTCCGAGAATAAAGCGCAAAACACGCCCTGCCCATCCATATGCTCGAATGAAGTCGGAATCGGAATCGGTATCGATCCATGATCTTTGAAAAGCGCCGATTCCGATACCGAGTAATATCTTTTCGGCTTACAATCGATGTCATAAGGTCTCACTACCATAAATCCGTGCACAGCTTTCACGCACTTCACAAGGCCACTGGAGGTAGCGCACGCATGGCACAGAAATCTGAGTTCAATCGCAGGGCATTCCTGAAACGCGCCGGGGCAACGGCGCTTGCCGCGGGCGCCTCTGCCGGCAGTGTCTCGCTGATAACAGCTGCTGCTCAAGAGCCCGCAACCGGCAGATCGTTCGATTTCGACACGCCGTACAACCGCTTCGGGACCAACTCGGTCAAATGGGATCAGCCCATCCGCAACTTCAACTGTCCGGACCTGATCGCCGGCATGGGGATCGCAGATATGGATTTCCGCGCGGCCCCGTGCATCACGCGGGCGCTGGCGGAGCGCTGCAGGCACGAAAACTGGGGGTATCTGGAAATTCCGCAGGAATTCACCGGCTCAATCGTTGCGTGGAACAAAAAACGGTATGGCCTCGCCATCGATGCCGCGACGATCGTGCTCACGACCGGCGTCCATCCGGGTATCATCTCGGCGCTGAAGGCCTTCTGTCCTGCGGGGACCAGGGTGCTCCTGAATACGCCGACGTATGATGGTTTCTACGGCGATTTGCGATACGGTAACCTGCTGCCCGAGGACGTGCCGATGAGGCTGGCCGATGGGCGCTACTCGCTTGATTTCGACGAGTTCGAGCGTCACATCAGTCAGTCGACCAATGCTTACATCCTCTGCAATCCGCAGAACCCGACCGGCAACGTCTGGTCGGCCGACGATCTGCTGAGGATCGGCGAGATCTGCCTGAAACACCGGGTCGTCGTGCTGGCAGACGAAATTCATTGCGATTTCGTGATGCCGGGCCAGAAGTACACTCCATTCGCAAGCCTTCCCGACAAGGCGGTTGTGGACAACAGCCTCACCTTCAAGGCAGCGAGCAAGTCGTTCAGCCTGGCGGCGATGAAAAACGGCTGGTATTTCTCAACCAACCCGGAACTGCTTGCCAAGGCCAAGGCGAACAACCGTGCCGACATTACAACGCTCAGCATGGTGGCCAATATGGCGGCGTTGACCGAAGGCGCTGAGTGGCTGGATCAGCTGCTTCCTTATATCGAAGGTAGTCACAATCTCGTCGCGTCTTATGTCGGGGCAAACATGCCGCTTGTGAAGTACGCCAAACCGCAAGGCACGTACCTGTGCTGGCTCGATGTGACCGCCGTAGCCGAGAGAATCGGCGCGCGACAGAAGGCTGCCGCGGCGAGCAAACCCGAAAAAGCGGTCACACCCGAGCAGATCGTGCAGACCTGGTTCGTGGAAAACGCGCGAGTCGCGCTGAATCCGGGCTCGTCCTACGGGACCAGCGGCCAGGACCACATGCGCATGAACATTGCGACCTCGCGCAGGACGCTCCGGAAGGCGCTGGAGAGCATGGCCGAAGCCCTGAACAAACTATAACCAGTTCTTTTGGGGCGGCCGGGCACTGCCGCGTGATCAAATTCAGATCTGATGACCGCCGGCACGTAGTCATTCCTTGCCGGAAAATGCCATTTCTGAACCACATGCCAGTTTTAGGTGACCCAGCTAACGGTCGAGTTCTGCTAAATCGGTTACCCATTACGGCACGGTCCGATTTATAATGGCTCCACCACACAGAATCTCACCTGACTTGCCGTACCGGAGGGCAGCATGCCCGAGATTGGCCAGGCCATATCGCATTCTAAGATTGTGGAAAAGCTCGGCAGCGGTGGTATGGGTGTGGTCTACAAGGCTGAAGATACCTCTCTGGGCCGGTTTGTTGCCCTGAAATTCCTCCCAGAAATCATATCCAAGGACAGTCAGGCCGTGGAACGGTTTCAACGCGAAGCGAAGGCTGCTTCGGCCCTCAATCATCCGAACATCTGCAAAACGGGGACTGACGCCGGTAAGCTGCTGCAGCGCCTGCAATTGATGCGATTTGAGGGCCTCCCGGCACGGCTTACGGGCAGGATTTGAGGTCGTTTTCGGGATTTAAGACACCAGCCTGTCCCAACACTGTGGGCGCAGCGAGATTCCCTTTTGTTAAAGCCAAGATTCGGGTCTGTTTTTTGACTGTAAGGGCCAGTTCTGGACTTCAAAATCGCAGATCTCGCGTGGCTCCATAGATTGGCGTTGTCAGTCCCCGATTCCCGATTCCCGATTCGAAACGATCCCCTGGAACTATGACGAACCGTAAGCATGCACCTGAAGGTACATGAAAGGACAGCCGCACCCCGCCGCAAAAACGCGCATCCGCCCCTGCCTTTATCTGAACTGACCCGCATCTGGGCCGCACCCTCTGCCGGAAGTGGGCCCGAATCCTGTATCCACCAGGATCGTTTAGAGTTATGATCGCTTGCAGCGTCCTGGCGGACGCGGAAATTTGACATAACGGCTCCATAGCCGAGGCTGAAGGGGACGCTGCCTGGGAGAAGGGACCACCGACTCGGCAGGTTATTTCGACTATCCATCTTTGGTACGATAGGTCGAGGCCGCGATTCCCTGTGGCCTCTGCCGTGTACGTGTACCCTCAATAAGGGGAGATATCATGAAGCGATATGTTGCCATTCCGGGGATTATTCTGGCGGCCGTTCTGGGTTGGGCGCCTCTGCCTGCGCAACAGCATGCCACAACCGCAGCCGCGCGCTATTTCCCGCCCAAGGGATCCTGGACAGCGCGTTCACCCGCAGAACTGGGCTTCAATCCGGCGAAGCTGGCAGCAGCGATCCAGTTCTCGATTCAGAATCAGAACCCGAACACCAGGAACCTGGCGGAGGATATCCTCAACACCTTTCGCAACGAAACGCCCTACAACAAGCTGATCGGCCCGGCACAGGAGCGGACCGGCATGAACGGCGTCATCATTCGACATGGTTATGTGGCTGCCGAGTGGGGCGATACCAAGCGCGCGGATATGACCTTCAGCGTAACCAAATCCTTTTTATCGACGGTGGTTGGCCTGGCCTACACACGCGGGCTCATCAAGAATCTGAAAGGCCCGGTCGCAAACGACATGCCCCCAGGAGTGGACCTTTTCGCTTCCGAGCACAATCGAACGATCACCTGGGAGCATCTCCTGCGTCAGACCAGTGACTGGTCCGGAACTCTTTGGGACAAACCGGACTGGGCCGACCGCCCGCCCGCGGGGCAGAAACCCGAGCAGTGGCCCGACCGCGAGATGCATGACCCGGGCGCGTTCTATAAATACAACGACACACGGGTGAACGTCCTGGCGCTTGCCGCTCTGCACATGTGGAAGCGCCCGCTTCCCGACGTGCTCCGCGAAATGGTCATGAGGCCGATTGGCGCATCGGACACATGGCATTGGGAGGCGTACGATAACGCCAGGGTCGACATCAACGGCCGCCGCATGAAGTCGGTAACCGGGGGAGGCCATTTTGGCGGCGGCATGTTCATCAACGCCTGGGATATGGCGCGATTCGGCTATCTGTTTTTGAATAACGGGAAATGGCGCGGGCGGGTAGTGGTGCCGGAACAATGGATCGATCTGGCAAAATCACCGGGCCCGGCCAATACCGCTTACGGCTTCATGAACTGGTTCCTGAACACACCGGACCCGGTCACCAACGGGCGTCCGGCGCGCCAGATGTACCCGGCCGCTCCCGTCTCAGCCGTAGCATTTCGCGGCAACGGCGAAAACATCATCTACATCGATTGGGAACACGATGTCGTTGCCGTCGTCCGCTGGATCACCAATGCGAACGGCTTTGTCACCCGGTTGATCGATGCAATCGAAAAGTAGGCCAATTGTGGCAGCTGAAATTCTCCCGGGCGCTATCGTCTGGTGAACGTCACGGAGAGCCTGGACAGCCGGGACCTGCAAGTCCGGCCCATTTGTGAGGTTACCATCGAGGGTTCGTGCAAGAAATAACCAACGTCCGTCGAAGCCAATTGGGATGGCGGTTCAGGGAGGCCATGAAGACCATGGATGCTGGACCCATGAAACCGGTGATGTTATTCTTCGAAGCCGGCAGCTTTCTAATGGGCAGCGAGTCAGGAAGAGACGATGAGGCTCCCCCGCATCGTGTGGAACTTTCCCCTTTTGGGCTTGCCAGGTTTGCTGTTACCAACCGGGAGTATGGTATGTTCCTTAAGCAGACAGGCGCACAGCCGCCGCCTTCATGGAATATGCCCCGATTCGACCATCCCGAACAACCTGTCGTTGCAGTCAGCTGGCACGATGCCGTGGCCTACTGCGAGTGGCTGAGCCGCACGTTGAACGAGGCATACCGCCTGCCTACAGAAGCGGAGAGAGAGTACGCCTGCCGCGCCGGTTCGATCACCGCCTATCCTTGGGGGGACAGCCCTCAGCGCGATTGCGGGGACTATGGGAAGCGTTGGGCGGACGGTGGTCCGGAAATCGTGGGTGGCCCGCCCAACGCATTCGGACTTCACAACATGGTCGACAACGTTCACGAGTGGTGCGCCGACTGGTATGGCCGGGACTATTACAAATCCAGCCCCCGCCTGGATCCTCCCGGCCCCCCATCGGGAACCCGCAGGGTGTCCCGAGGAGGCTCCTGGCGTCACCATGTGAAGGTGACCCGCAGCGCGGCACGCAGTGCGATTGATCCGGGATTCCGTTACACCGACTTCGGCTTTCGTCCGGCTCTGAACATAAGGAGGGAACAATGAAATCGCCGCTAGCCAAGATGGTTCCGGCGGTCTTTGGGGTCGGGTTCGCCATGATTTGCCTGGCCCAACAGGAGGCGGACCCGGGGTTTGATAGCAAGGTAGCGCGTCCTGCGTACACGACGACACACCCCCGGGTGCTGTTTGATGAAGCACACAATAACTTCCACACGGCGACCGGACGTTACAAGCCGTTTGCGGACCTCATTACCAGCGATGGGTACCAGGTAACGCCAAACAAGGCGAAGTTCAGCAAGGGGGTTTTGAACGGGTACACGATCCTCGCGATTTCGAATGCCCTCGGCGCTCCGGCCATGAACAGCCCCGAAGCCGCGAACGCGGCGTTTTCCGAAGAAGAGTGCGACGCGGTTCGAGACTGGGTGCAGGCAGGCGGGAACCTGCTGCTGATCGCCGACCACGCCCCGATGGGCGCGGCCAACGAGCGGCTGAGTCTTCGTTTCGGAGTCGAGATGAGCAAGAGTTTTACCGCCGACCCCGTGAATCACGACAATGAAACCGACAACGAAGGCTTCATCACATACAATCGCGACGACGGATCGCTCGGCGATCATGCGGTCACCCGCGGGCGGGACGCAAACGAGAAAGTCTCGAACGTGATCGTATTTACAGGCCAGTCGCTGAAGGGTCCCGAAGGCAGCGTCGCCTTCCTACGACTGGCGGCCACCGCAGTCGACGTCGTCCCGACCCCCCAAGGCCAGATAGGCAAAACCACTTCCGCAGCCGGGCGGGCGCAGGGTGTAGCGCTGAAATTCGGCAAAGGGCGGGTCATAGTCCTTGGGGAAGCCGCGATGTTGTCGGCCCAGCTTGCGGGCCCCCAACGGATGAAGTTCGGCATGAACCGCCCGGGGATCGATAACCATCAACTCGCGCTGAACATCATGCACTGGCTGTCGGGGCTGATCGGCGATTAGCCGCCGGATGCCGATGGCGGCCACCACCTGGTCGGAACTTCTCCATCTGGATTTCCGTACTGATCAGCACGCTTGCTGAACGATCGGCAGGAAAATGCTACTTTCATGAGAGCGACAAGCATGCGTCTCCGAAAGAGAATCCCGCTCATCATCCCCATCATCCTTTTCTCAGGTCCGGCACTCACCGTGGCCGTCCGGACCCAAGCGACTTGGGCAGCGGAAGAGGGCACAACCAAAAGCGAACAGCCGCTTCGCAGCGGATCCGTTTTCGAACCGCGCAGCCCAGCGCCGATCGAAACGCCTTTGCCTGCGGCACCCCCGGCGATCAACGGATCTTTCGATGCGGCATGGGCCCAGTCCGGCAACCAGTTCCCGGTCGTGAAATTGAACGAGGTCCCCCGGGAACTCGCCCCGGTCGACTTTCTTGCCCAGGCCCCGGTCATCGACGGCGTGCTCGATCCCGGACTGCGAGGTTTGCCGCGCAGGGCATTCTCCCAGGTCGATCTCTTCGACACCGCCGAGAAGCCGGTCGACGCCCAATACCGGCTGGCTTACGGCACCCAGTTCCTTTACGTCTATGTCGAAGCCCGAGGGAACCAACTGACCTACAACGACAGGGCGTATCAACGAACGATAGGCAATTGCTTTGGAGGGGCTGAGAGAGGGTGGCGCACATGGAGGGGGAGGGGTCGGCAATATCCCCGATTTCAGGACGAAGATGGCTGCAACTGCCGGGAAGCGACCTGCGGGAGGAGAATACGGATGGCGGGATCGGGAGGGGAAGTGGGGCGGGACGTCCCGTCCCGCTCTCCCTCCCGATCGCAGTGCCGATTTCGGGCACACTTCGGCTTACGCGACCGGGGCCGTCTTGCAAAACTCAGGAGCCCGGACTGCCTCAGCCAGCCTCGTCAAGGCCGGCAATCCCCTCTCTTTTTAGCATTTGCGTGATCGGCCGCTACTGCGGCGCATTCACGGTGCGTGGTCGCATCGCAAGCCGGGGAGCAGCCAAGTCGATCGGTTTGGATATGGGTCGCTCTGATTTCTGCCGAGCCTCACCCGAAGCCGACCAAGGGGTACAACTGGACGAGGCCGAGGGGGAAAGGTTGAAGGTACCAGGAACGCCGACCTTCTTTGTCGGTAGGGTCACGCCCGATCGTAGCGTCCAGGTAACTCACGCTTTCGTAGGCTCGAAGGCCATAGAAGGACTGGAGGGAGCTCTGGGTCGTTTCTTTGGCAAGTAGCCATCAACCATGTCGACCACATTGAGCATCATTAAATCGATCACTCGTAACCTTCAACCAGAGCGTCGGGGCAAATCTCTACCCGGAGATTGGAACCCTATCCCGGAGATTCGACTATCTAGAGGCGCTCCACTCGTCTTGACATGCTAAAGGAATCGCGCAATACTCATTTAGAATGTCAAAAGGAAAAACGAAACCCGACCTGCTGCAGGGCACGCTCGACCTGATGGTGCTGCGCACCCTGGAAACGATGGGGCCGCAGCACGGCTTCGGCCTCGCGAAACGCATCCTGCAGATCTCCGACGGCCTCCTCGATCTCAACCAGGGGACCCTCTACCCGGCGCTGCTTCGCCTCGAGCAGCGCGGCTGGATCCGGGCGCGATGGGGCACCTCCGAGAACAACCGGAGGGCGCGCTTCTATGAGCTCACGAGGACCGGGCGCCGCCAGATCGCTGCCGAGGAGCGGGACTGGGCTCGAACGGTGGCGCTGATGCAGCGGTTTCTCCGTTCGGGCGAGGAGGGCTAATGATTGCACTGTTGCGTCGCCTGCTCGCTGCCGTTCGCCGGAACAAGGCCGAGCGCGACCTCGACGACGAACTCCGGTTCCACCTGCAGTCGCTCGCCGACGAGTTCGAGGCCAAGGGCCTCAACGCCAATGCCGCCCGGCAGGCCGCCAGGCGCGCCTTCGGCGGCGTCGAGCAGACCAAGGAGGTCTACCGCGACCGGCGTGGCCTGCCGCTCGTAGACGGCGCTCTTCGCGACCTGCGCCACACCGCCCGCTCGCTGCTCAGATCGCCGGGCTTCACGATGATCGTCGTGGCCACCATCGCGCTGGCGATTGGCGCGAATGCCGCCGTGTTCCTGCTGCTCGACCAGGTGGTCCTGCGCCCGCTTCCCGTTGCGCAACCATCCGAGCTGGTGATCGTCAGCGCGCCGTCGCTGCCGGTCGAAACCGGCCGCGGCATGCTGTCGCGCACGGGCCGCCGTTCGGATGGACAAATGAGCCACGGCGTCTCGTATCCGCTTTACCAGACACTGCGAAAGCGCATCCCTCTGTTCCAGGACGTCCTGGCGCACCGGGAGTTCCGGCCGACGCTGCTGGCCGGCACGGCGCCGGTGGTGGCAGACGCCGAACTGGTAACGGGAAACTACTTCGACATGCTGGGAATCAAGTCGGCGATCGGCCGTACCCTCCGGCCGGACGACGATCATATTCCGGTTGGCAATTCCGTGGTCGTGCTTACACACGGATTCTGGCAGCGCCAGTTCGGCAGCGATCCATCCGTGCTGAACCGAACAATCCGCGTCAACAACTGCCCGCTCACGATCGTCGGTGTCGCTGCCCCCGGTTTCTCGGGAACCAGTGGCGGGAGGGGCCCCGACCTCTTCGTCCCGCTGACGATGAGCAATCAGGTCGCGCCATTGCGCGGGCATGATGTCCTAGCAGAGGAAGTGAGCTCGCTGAGCGTGCTCGCGCGCCTCGCGCCGGGCGTTTCTCGAGATCAGGCCGAGAAATACCTGCGCGGCGTCTACGAGACGCTCTTTGATGAAGCTGCAGGGCGGATCACCAAGACATTCGACGCGACAAGCTATAAGGCACGCTTTAAAGAGTTTCTGCAAGTGTCGCTCTTCCCCGGTGGATATGCGTCGAGCGCGCAGTCGGCGGTAACGCGAGAGCTGACGTTGACGCTCGAACTGCTGATGACGATGGTGGCGCTGGTGCTGCTCATCGCGGCCGGCAACGTGACGAACCTCCTCGTGGCGCGTGGGGCCGCCCGCGCCCGGGACATGGCGATTCGCCTCGCCATCGGCGCCGGCCGCTGGCGCCTGCTGCGCGAACGGCTCATCGAGAGCCTCGTGCTCGCGCTGGTTGCGGGCATCACCAGCCTGTTCGTCACCGTATGGGTAGTACGGCTCCTGCCGCTCGTGTTGCCGTTCGGCGATCGCGCGGCCGGCCTGTCGCTTACGCTCGATCGCCGCGTTGTGGTGTTCAGCTTCCTGGTCGCCGTTGCCACGGGCCTGTTTCTCTGGCTGACGTCGGCGTTGCAGGTGACACGTCGCTCCTCCCTGCCGCTCCTTTATGCGGGCGCGACGAGGCAGGCGGGTGCGGGCAAGCCGTTGCGATTGCGTCGTGGTCTCGTCGTCGTGCAGGTTGCTCTGTCGCTTGGGCTGCTGTGCGCCTCCGCCCTGCTGGCACGCAGCCTCTACAACCTCGTAACCGTCGATCCCGGCTTCAAGGTCGAGGGGCTGTCCGCCTTCTCCGTGCAGCTGCCCGACGCCGCCGGCACGGCGGAGCGCAAGACTCTTTTTTTGCGGCAACTGCTCGAAAACGTCCGCGGCCTGCCAGGCGTGCAGGCGGCGTCGCTGGCGAGCGACCTGCCGTTCACCGGTGGCGGGGGGGGAAGCTGGGCGTCGACGCCGGGTGTCGAGAAGCGGATCTCTTACGATGAAATCGACGTCGGTCCCGACTACTTCCGGACGATCGGCATGCCTCTCGTTGCCGGTCGCGACTTCAGCGGGCAGGACGTGTCCGGTGCTGAAAAAGTGGCCGTGATCAATGAAGCGTTGGCCTCCGCACTGTTCGGCGATGGCAAGGCGATCGAGCGGTTCGTGTCGTTCGAGGAAGGCATGCCGGCGGACACGCGCATCGTCGGGATCGCAAAGGATGCGAAAGCCGGGCCGCGCGCCGCGGCGCGTCCGACGATCTACCTGCCATGCTTCCAGCGACCGGGTCCCGCCACGATGAACATCGTCGCACGAATGACCGGCCGGGAGACGTTGTCGGCCGGCACCGTGCGGAGCGTGTTGAAGCGCCTGGATGCGTCGGTGGCTTCGTCGGAGCCGCGGGCGATGGCCGACTATATCGCCGAGAGCCTGCTGCGCGAGCGCATGCTGGCCACCCTGTCTGTCTTCTTTGCGGTCCTCGCCATCGTGTTGACGGGGATCGGCCTGTTCGGGCTCACGAGCTTCGGCGTTGCCCGCCGTTCGCACGAAATCGGCGTCCGGCTGGCGCTCGGAGCCGCGCGCAGGTCGATCGTGTGGCTGGTCGTCCGGGAGGTCGCCGTGCTGACGCTCGTCGGCGGGGCGCTCGGCCTGGCAGCGTACGTCGCGGCCAGCCGGGCGATCGGCGCATTCCTGTTCGGTCTCTCGGCGACGGATCCTCCTACGGTTGCCGCGGCCACGATCGTCCTGGCAGCGATCGCGCTTTCCGCCGGCTTCGTGCCCGCCTGGCGCGCGGTTCATCTCGACCCGGCGATCACGCTTCGCGAGGAGTAGCGCTCACTCACCAGCTGGAAACCAGACAGCAGCTCGGTACAGAATCAATGGAACCAACAAGATACGCGGTTCTAATGCAGGTTTTCCGCATTTTTTCCGCCCTTTTCCGCCTGAATCAGCAAACAAACCGGCAAGCAATCGGCAAGCAAGATGAGCCCGAATTCTGGATCCTAACGGAATGATCTCTTTCCAGCTGATGGTGCATTGGGAAGAACACGGAGACGGTGAACCGCGGCTACACATTGCTCTGGAGAGAAACCTGGGCGAACGCCTTCCCGCGCGAGCCCAGGAAAAAGTTCTCGCATCTCGAGGCCTGGCTTTACTCGCGAACGTCCTGGCCGCCGGCATGGATGACGAGGAGGCCGGATTGCCGGACGGGACCATCCACGCCCAGGTCGGGCATATCTCGGCGCAGGTCATGAAGCGCTACTCCCGCATCTGCCGGCAGGAGCTCAACCGTGCCGCGGCGGCGCTGGAGCCGATGTTCTTCAAGAACGTCCTGCTTATCATGCCGGGGGATTCCGACGGCGCCACGGTCAATTAAGAATTATCCATGTCAGGCGGGCGGGAGGTTCCCAAAGAGGGAATTCGGGAGAGCCCTGAGGATTCGGCTTCCACGATAAGCGCGTGATACGGCCGGAACCCAGGTGGGAGCATCGCTAAGCCCGGGGCGACTACTCGCAGGGAGTCCTCGGATCTCCCGAATCCAGACTCGGGCTTGACGCATATATATATTGCATGATATATAAATTAGTAATGAGAGAAAAGACCCCCGACGCCTTCCTCCCGCTTCACAACAATTGGTTCCACATCCTGCTGTCCCTGGTTGGGAATGAGCAGCACGGCTATGGCATCATGCAGGAAGTTCTGGAGCGGACCAACGGGGCCGTGCGCATTTGGCCCGCGACTCTTTACGGCGCTCTGCAACGAATGATCGCCGAGGGACTGATCGAAGAATCCGAGGAACGGCCGGCGCCGGAATTGGACGACGCGCGCCGTCGCTATTACAAGTTAACGCGGCTCGGACGAACCGTGCTGGAGCTGGAGTGCAAGCGATTGCGAGAGATGCTCCGGATGGTGCAGAGAAAGCGCAAGCAGGAGGCTTATTGATGGATATCCCATTGACCGTCTGCCTGGCCCTCTATCGCCGTCTGGCGAGCGCGTATCCCCACGAGTTCCGAATGCTGTATGGGGAGGACATGGATCGGTTGGGCGAAGATGCCATTCCGGAAGTCTGGCGGCGGTATGGCGTGCCGGGACTGCTCCGGCTGCTCGCCGACATCGCCATCCGGTTGCCCGCCACGTATCTGGCCGAGATTCGCCAGGATGTCCTCTACGCGCTGCGAGTACTTGCCAAGTCGCCGGGGTTTGCGACCGTGACCGTGCTTTCAGTGGCCATCGGCATCGGCATGTGCTCCGCAGTCCGCAGCGAGATTAAATCCATCGTGGGTGCCCCTCCAGGCTTGCCCGATCCCGCGGCGCTGGCGACCTTCCGTTGGAGCACCGTCTCATACCCTTACTTCGAGCGCTATCGGGATCAGCGCCAAACAGTGGCGGCGGCGACCGCCCTTATGGGCCCATTGCCTTTCGCCGTGGCGTTTGCGCCGGATAAAGGCGCAGGAGCAGCGCGGTTCTATGGACACCTGGTTTCGCCGGAGTATTTTTCCACATTGGGCGTAACGCCGGCTGCGGGGCGATTCTTCAGCCCGGAAACCGAGAAACCCGGAATGTCTCCGGTTGTAGTGGTGAGCGACCGCTTCTGGCGCACCCAGCTTGCCGCGGACCCTCAGGCGGTGGGCCGCATCCTGCGGCTGAACGGCCGGCCGGCAACCATCGTCGGCATCGGACCGAACGACTTTCTGGGTATCTGGCCCGGAAACCCGGCAGACTTGTTCGTGCCGGTGACATGCGGCGTCGCGCTTGCTCCGGAGCTGGCCGGCAATCCGCTCAATAGTCCGGACCGCGAGGTTTTCCGTGTGGTATTCCGGCTCGCGCGTGGTGTGACGCTGCCGAGGGCAGAAGCCGCCATGAACGCCGTGACCCGCAATTTCGACCGGGAGCGTGGCGTGAATCGCGCACACGACCTGGTGATGCAGCTTATGCCGGCGGGCACGTTCATGGCCGCCACTCCCGAGCAGCGAAGGTTCATAAACACGTTCAATGTGGTTCTTTGGGCGCTGGTCCTGGCGCTGGTGTGCGCAAACGTGGCAAACCTGCTGCTGGCTCGCGGCGGAGAAAGGCGGAGGGAGATCGCCGTGCGTGTCTCCCTGGGCGCCAGCCGGCCGCGCTTAGTGCGCCAGTTGCTGACGGAAAGCGTGCTTCGTCCTTCACTGGGGGGGCCATCGGCGTCGCGCTGGGCTATTGCTTCATGCGCGTACTCTCGTCCATGCCTTCGCCTTTGCCAATTCCGGTGCAATTGCATTCCCATCTCGATTTGCCGGCGCTGGGGTGGACGCTGGCCATCGCTATGGTTGCGGGCGTTGGTTCCGGCCTGGCGCCCGCGCTGTGTTCTGTCCGCACCGATATAGGCCGCGCCCTGAAAGAGGGCTCGCAGGCTCCCCTGCGCGGCTACGGCCGGTTCGGCTTGCGGAATCTCTTCGTGGTTTGTCAAATGGCGGCATCGCTGATGGTTGTCCTGGTCACCGGTCTGGTCGCAACGGCCTTTCTGCAAGCCGCCCGCGTCAGCCCGGGTTTCGATATGGCGGATCTCGGCCTGGTTTCCTTGGATCCGATGCGCGATGGTTACTCGGTCGGACAGGCGGCGAAGCTCGTGGAGGTCCTGCCGGAAGAGTTGTCGCGCGTCAGCGGAATCCGCGCCGCTTCCTTGAGCGCCGCCGCGCAGCCGGCCGGCCAAGTATCCTCTTCCGGCAGCGAAGGGCGGAACGCGCCAGTGATGCAAACGGTCTTCATCAAACGTGTCGGCGCCAATTACTTCGCCACCCTGCGCGCGCCTCTGCTGGCCGGGCGGGAGTTCGAGCCGCGAGAGCAGCGGAACACGGCGGACCAGGGCGCGCCCGTACCGGCGATCCTCAATCAGGCTGCCGCGCGGTCGCTGTTCGGCTCGGAAAATCCGATTGGCCGCCTTATTCGGGAGAGGGAAACGAGCTACACCGTAGTGGGCCTTGTCCGCGACAATCCACCTCCCCCCCTGAAGTCGAAACCAACAGCCACAATGTTCCTGCCGTTTACGGCAACTGTATTCCGCGAGAATCCGACGCAGGGCATCACGGTGCTGGTGCGCGGCGCGGCGGGCCGCGACGTTCTGGCGGCAGTGCGGAGCCAACTCGCATCGTTCCACCCCGATCTCACGGTCTTTAACGCCCGCACGGCCGAAGAGGACCTTAACGGCGGGAACTCTTTCATGGCTTGGCAATCCACAATCTTCGTGATCCTCGGCGTATTCGCGATGCTGCTGGCCTGCATTGGCCTGGGAGGCGTAACAGCGTACGCCGTGGCGCGACGGCGCAAAGAGATCGGTATTCGGATGGCGCTTGGCGCCCGCGGCAGTCAGGTACAAAGGCTGGTGTTGAGGGAAGGGGCGGCGCTGGTGGCCGTGGGTTCGGCGCTGGGCTTCGGCGGCGCGTTCGCGCTGTGGCGTATTCTTGCTGCTTACAGCGACATGCTTGCGCGGACATTCGATCGGCCCGTCAGCGGCCCCTTGCTCATGATCGGAGCGCCGCTCGTTCTGGCCAGCCTGACTATGCTGGCCTGCTACCTGCCGGCGCGCCGCGCGACTCGAATCGAGCCGGTCGTCGCTCTCCGGCAGGAATGAGGCGGGCTTGCTCCCGTGGTCAGCGAAATTCCCAAATAGCCTCGGAATTCCGTGGAGCCGCCCAGTTCCGCCCAGTTCGGATAAAGTCCTTTCTCTCGTTCCAGCCCTGCATGGGATTCGATATTCGCCCATTTCTCGATGAGAGCCCTTGATCCCAAGAGTTGAAACCCGTATAGAACCTGGACACCCAATTTTTTGCGGAAGAACCTGGACACCCATTTTTTTTTTGCGGCTTTTTCTTGGAGAACCCGGATAGAACCTGGACACCCAATTTTTTGCGGCTTTTTCTTGGCACTTTCCATGGGTCCGCCGTTAGTAATGTCAAGAGAGGTGGACCATGGCTTTGCCGCGCAGCAAATACGTCCGGGAAGGGCAAGAAGGGGTCTATCACTGCTTCAGCCGGTGTGTCCGCCGAGCGTTTCTGTACGGCTTCGACACCCTAACTTTGCGGGACTTCTCCCACCGCAAGGCATGGCTGGTCGAACGGTTGCGGTATCTCGCGGCCATATTCGCTATTGAAGT
>JAIQGI010000038.1 GCA_020072565.1 Terriglobia bacterium | reverse complement strand
GATGTATCGTCGTCAACTTCCCGAAGGAAAACTGCGGCGTAAAATCGAGCGTCTTGCCAACCGCCTCCTCAAGGTGACCGCCGAGCTCGAAGCACTCTTCCCAGCGGAAAAATGAGCAGAGATTGGCCGGTCAAGGCAACGGACAAGTCGAATTTGCCAAACGCGCGTGGAACAGACACTTTGTTTCCGGTTTGAGAAACACGGCGCCTGTCACCGAATTTCTCTTTTCATTTCGAGCAGCACGAGAATCAGCCGCCGGTCACGCGCGTTGACACAGGGGCGGTCGCAGGCTTCGAGATTTTCCAAGGACCGGCAGTGCTGATTGCACATCTCCGTGCCAAACAGGCTCGGCATGTTCGCCGACTGTTCGGAATCCGGGAGCATGTGCCGCAGCCTTTTGGCCAATACGGAAACTGAGCCGCCGCAGCGATGCTCGAAGACCAGGAGGTTGGCATCCGGCAAACCCGCGATCGCCTGAAAGCCAAGCAGGCGGACACCGCGGTCGAGAATAAAGTCGGGCCACTGGTTCCATAGCTGCCCGCAAGAACCGCATTGCTGGAACGCTTGGTTGGAGTTCTGGTCCGAAGCCTCGACGTTCATGGTCATCGGATCATACCCTAGCGGGGACGATGAGGCATATGACGAAGTGGAGCGCAAATCACCACCCGGAAAAGTGGATCCCTGCGGCGCATCGCGTTGAGGACGGAAATCTGATCCGAGGCTGCAGGTATTCGAAATCAATTTCACTTTCCGTTAGCTTCTTGACCGGTCCGAAAACTTCCAAGGTGCAGGTCTGGAGAGCCATTCCCGCAAGTCCTTGGTGCCGCTGAGAGAAAGGCCCGATCCCGCGCCCCGGGTCCCTGGTTCCATTTATGAATCGGCTTCAGTCCTGCAGCCCGATACCGATAAGCTTGACAGTCTGTCGGCTTTTGGTGTAATTCTGTCCTGGCCTTGCGTGATGGGCAGCCGACGGGCCGCCATCAGGCGATGCGGAGGGTACGATGGGCCCGACGCGAGAAAAGATCATCATCATCGATGATGATGCGGACTTCCGGACCTCGCTCACCGAGGTGCTCGAATCCGAGGGTTATACGGTCCTGGGTGCCGCGAGTGCCCGGGAGGGCTTGTCGAAGATAGTTAGCGACCCGCCTGATCTCATAATTTTGGACATTATCATGGAATATGATTCTGCAGGATACGAAGTGAATCAGGCGATCAAGTTTCGCGACGAGTACCTGGCGGAGCGGAACATACCTATCCTAATGGTGTCCTCGATTGAAATCGACCCCGCAACCCTCTACAGCCGGGCCACGGAAGTGCTTGCGATCACACCGGACGCTTATTTGACCAAACCGCTGAACATTCCGGTGTTCCTCGACCGGGTGCGGGATCTGCTGGCGGCACGCCAAAGGCAGGTACCCGCCCAAGGGCACTTACCGGCTTCCTGATCCTGATCGAACCGGTGCATGTTCCGGAGATCCCGGGCGAGCCGCACTCAGCGGGCGGCCACCGGGGCTGACCCCCTGACAGACCACATCCTTCCTCCCTCGGGTGCGGTGAGGGGAATCTAGCAACCTGAGGTTGGAGAATCTGTGGCTTCACCAAGTCCGATCAAGCCGAATCCTGCAGCAGAAAATCTGGTTCTCGTTATCGACGACGACGAGATCATGCGCCTCTCGTGCGAGCAGATTCTGAGGAAGGCCGGTTGCCGGGTTGAGACTTTCGGCAATGGGCACGACGGTATCCGGAGGCTGCAGGAGATCAGGCCTCCTCTGCTTGTCGTTGACATCAAGATGCCGGAGCTGAACGGTTTTGAGGTTATTAACATCGTCCGCAAGCTCGATCCCGACCTGGTAATTGTCGTGATCACCGGTTACGCCACCATCGAGACGGCAGTCGATGCCATGAAGGCAGGTGCATACGACTTCCTGCCCAAGCCTTTTACTCCAGGCGAGCTGCGCATGATCGTCAATCGCGGTCTGGAGCGATGGAGGCTGATCAAGGAAGCGCAGCGTCTGCGCCGTGAGAAGGAGGAGGTTGAGCACAGGATTATCACCCTCGTCTCTCATCAACTCAAGAGCCCGCTGGTTGCTGTCAAGCAGTACCTTGATGTTTTGCTCTTCTCCCTTCAGGGTCAACTTCCGGAAAAGGCCGTCGAATGGATCACTCGCTCCCAATTGCGGCTCGGGGAGATGCTGACGCTCATCCAGGACTGGTTGGCGCTGGCCAAAATCGACCGCGGCTGCTATTGCGATCGCGCCGCGACTACCAGCCTCTCCTCCATCGTGGATGACATCGTCAAAGATCAGCTCCATCTGCCGACTGCCGCCGCGGTGACCATCAGCGTCGATCTTCCACCCGACCTACCTCACGTGTGCGGCGATCCTGTCAGTATCAGCATGCTGGTGAGCAATCTGGTGGGAAATGCCATCAAGTACAACCGTCCGGGCGGTTCGGTCTCGATCCGCGCGTTTTCTCGCGAGCGACGGATCACACTGGAAGTGAAAGACACCGGCATCGGCATCCCCGAAGAATGCCTCCCTCTTCTTTTCCAGGAGTTCTACCGGGTCAGGACGGAACAAACAGCGGATATTCCGGGAACGGGACTCGGGTTGGTAATCTGTAACAGGATCGTCACCGAGCTGGGAGGATCCATCGAGGTAAGAAGTAGGGAAGGGCAAGGAACCACCTTCCTCGTCCAGATCCCTGTGGCAGAAACACAAGCAGAGCCCAAGCTGAAAGCTGCTTTGGATACCATACCAGGTGAAGCCAAATGAATGAATCAAAGATAGTGCTTATCGTCGACGACGACCGCGACTTCGTCGCTGCCATCGAGGCCTTGCTGCAATCCTCGGGGTATCAGGTCCGGACCGCGTTCAACGGTCGGGATGGTCTGCATCTGGCCAAGACGCTCAGGCCGGACTTGATCCTGCTCGATGTCATCATGACGGAAAGGACCGAGGGCTTCTTCATGCTGCAGGACGTCCGCCGGATTCCCGAGCTGAGCCAAACCCCGGTGATCGTGGTCTCGTCTATTTATGCGAATCAGCCGATCTTCCGAGTGAGTCCCGAAGCCGGCTGGCTTCCCGCTGACCTGTTTCTGCCCAAGCCGCTTGATCCGGAGCGTCTGCTGGCGGAGGTCCGACGGCTGACCAAGGGGGCGTGCGCCCCGGACCGCCACGTGGTCGGTGGAAGGAGAGAGTCATGAAAATATTGAAGATTCCGAAGCAAGACCTGGATCTCTTTGTGTCAGTCCTGCCGGCCTTCGGGGAGGTATATGCCCCGGTAAAGCGCGGGGCGGGCTATGCCTTCGATCGGGCGGCGCGCTGGTCCGATGTACAATTGAAGTACCCGCGCACTATTCTTCCCCCCAAGAAATTCCTGCTGCCTCCACGAGAGGCGACTTTCCTGTTCGATCCCAGGAAAGGCTACCGCGAGCTGTCGGTGGAGGCAGCAAAGCCGGTTGTGTTATTTGGAGTCCATGCGTATGACATTTTCGGTTTGAACATCCTCGACCGTGTGTTTGCTCAGGGCAGATACGTGGACCCTTACTATGTTGCCCGCAGGAAAAGCACCGCAATCATCGGGATAGATTTCGAGCCCGATGACAAGCATTTCGCTTATTCCATGAACGCTGATTTCGTCGAGAGCGGATTCGATCTCTTTCTCAGTGATATCGGGGCGGATTACCTGGTTCTGGTGGGGACGAGCCGGGGCGACGATATCGTGTTGATGAGCGGATCCCTGCTTCAGAAGCCCACCCAAGCGGACTTTGCCGAATACAAGCGGCGGTCAGGCATCCGGCGGTCAGCTTACAGGACCCGGCTTGAGCTCGGCGAGCTCCCTGAAATCCTGGAGATGGAGTACCACAGCAAGGTCTGGGAGGAGATGGGGGAGCGTTGTCTTTCCTGCGGGTCATGCAGTGCAGTTTGCCCGACGTGCTACTGCTTCGATGTAAACGATGAGGCCGAGCTGGGGGACAGGACAGGCAGCAGGATCCGATCGTGGGACTCGTGCCTGTTCAAAACCCACGCGCTGGTTGCCGGAGGAGAGAACTTCAGATCGTCTCGTGCGTCACGGATCAAATTCCGCTACTACCATAAGCAGCGTGGTTTTGTCGCCGAGTATGGCCGGCCGAGCTGTGTCGGCTGCGGCCGCTGTGCCGCATCCTGTCCGGCCAAGATCGATATCGTAACGGTCATTGAAACTATTCGAGGTGAGCGAGATGAATCCAGAAGCAGCGTTGCCCCAACGGCCTAACTACGTGGCCAACCCTTACCTGCCTCACCTGGCGCGGATCGTCCGGATTCATCGGATGGTGCCCGACAACTACTTGTTCCAGTTCCGCTTCGCCGACGATGCCGTTGCCGAACGCTGGGAGCACCGGCCAGGGCAGTTCGTCGAGGTCTCTGTAATCGGGACCGGTGAAGTGCCCATTTCAATCGCATCGGCACCCACGCGCAAGGGCATCCTTGAACTCTGTGTGCGCCGCGTCGGGAGGGTTACGTCATCCCTTTACCGCTTACCCACCAATACCATGGTCGGAATTCGAGGCCCCTACGGCAACGGCTTTCCGATCGAAGAGATGGAGGGTCATGACCTGCTCATCGTGGCCGGCGGGCTGGGAATGGCCCCCTTGCGCTCGCTCCTCTGGTATGCTCTGGACCACAGGGAAAGGTTTAGCAAGATCACCCTGATGTACGGCGCGCGTACTCCCGGGGAGATGCTCTTTCGCGAGGAGCTGCTTTCTCTTGCGGAGGTGGAGGATCTGACCACCTTGCTGACGGTGGACCGGGACCCGACCGGAAACTGGAAGCATCACGTCGGCTTGCTGCCAACCCTTTTTGAGAAGGTTCGGATCGATCCGATCCGGACCTATGCAGCGGTGGTCGGCCCGCCGGTTGTTTACAAGTTCGTGCTCGCGGAGCTGCTCAAGCTCAACTTTCACAAAGACCGCATCCTGATGAGTCTCGAGCGCCGGATGAAGTGCGGCGTGGGCAAGTGCGGTCACTGCAGCGTGGGCTACAAGTATACCTGCATCCACGGCCCGGTTTTCACCTATTGGGATGCGATCAACCTTCCGGAAATCGTATAGGGGTTAAATATGAAGCCCAAGATCGGCATTTTTGGACTAAGCGGCTGCTGGGGCGAGCAGATCGTAATTCTCAACTGTGAAGACCAGCTGCTGGACATCGTGGGTGCCACGGAGATCGTGGATTTCCTCGGCGGATCGTCCGTCAACGACAAGGAGAGCCCTCTTGCCGTCGCATTCGTGGAAGGCTCCGTGGCGAATGAGCGGGAAGAGAAGCAACTGAGCCGGATCCGTGAACGGGCCGGGCTGCTCGTTGCCTGCGGTACCTGCGCCTGCTTTGGCGGCATCGCCGCCATGGATGCAGAACTGCCCCGCGATCAGGTTATTGCCCAGGTATACGGCTCCGGCGGAACCGCATCCACCTGGGACATCCGGCCGCACCGTCCGCTTTCGGATTTCGTCAAGGTGGACGCCGCGATACCGGGTTGCCCCATGGAAAAGAACGATTTTTTGCGCGCAGCCGCCAGCCTTCTGAATGGCGACCTGCCGCAGCTGCCCGCTTACCCCGTCTGCCTCGAGTGCAAGATGATTGAAAACGACTGCCTGCTGATATCGCGGGGCTTGCCATGCGCGGGACCGGTGACGAACGCCGGCTGCGGCGCGCGCTGCCCGGCCTATAATATTGCGTGCATCGGCTGCCGCGGTCCCGTCGAGGAATCCAACATAAAGTCGCTCCAGAAGATCTTTATCGAGAAGGAGCTGCGCGCAGCGGAAATCCGACGCAAGCTCAGGACATTCGCGGCACCGGCACTGGATCGGAATGGGCAGGGAGGTTTGGCATGACACGTACTATCACCATTGATCACCTTGCGCGGGTTGAAGGGCATGGAGGCATCAAAGTTGTCCTCGATGGGGACCAGGTCGGCAAGATCGAGTTCGACGTCTTTGAGGGGATCCGACTGTTTGAGGGGCTTGTGCGCGGACGTAGTCTGGAGGACGTCACCAGCATCGTCTCGCGCATCTGCGCTATTTGCTCGCATGGCCACAGCATCACTTCGCTTCAGGCGCTCGAGGATGCGCTCGGGATTGTGGTATCCCCGCAAACGCGCAGGCTGCGCGATCTGGCTTACCAGGGCGCCAACATCGAGAGCCACGCGCTGCATGTGTTCGTCCTCGCACTTCCAGACCTGCTCGGGCACCCGAGTGTCATCAGCCTGGCAGGCGCCAACCCGGATGCAGTGGCGATGGCCTTGCGGCTTAAGAAGCTGGGAAACACCATCCAGGAAGTCATCGGCGGCCGAGCCGTCCATCCGGTCAATTACGTAATCGGCGGCTTCGGCAAGGCTCCCTCGACCGACGATCTGCTCACGCTCAAAAAGGAGATCACTGCCCGGCTCGCCGACTGCGAGCGCACCCTCGAAGTCCTCCGGGGGGTCGAAGTGCCGATCTTCGCGAGCGAACCGATCCGTTGCGCCGCCCTGGTGCCCGAAGATGAGGCATTCTTCTTCGGCAACAGCATTGAGCTCTCCGATGGCGGTGGTCCCAAGAGGATACCGGTCCGAGATTACCGCACCCTGACCAACGAGCACCTCGTGTCCTACTCTCATGCCAAGCGAAGTGCTCAGGACCATCGCTCATACATGGTCGGCGCACTGGCCCGGCTCACCGTTAACGGTGAGCGCATCGGAGGAATGGCGCGCAGGGCATGGGAAGAACTCCGACTGACCCTTCCCTCCACCAACATCCTCATGAACAACATCGCCCAGGCAGTGGAAATGATCTATTCCGTTGAACACGCTTTAAGCCTGGTCCAGGAACTGCTCGAGACGGGAATCACTCCGGAGTCACCTCCGCGCTATGGCGCCCGGGCCTGCCGGGGAACCGCTGCTACCGAAGTCCCCCGCGGCATCCTCTTTTATTCCTACGAGCTGGATGCCGAGGGACGCGTGGCGGCGGCGGATGTCATTACACCAACAGCGCAGAACTTGAACCATGTCGAGGATCAGCTGCGGGCGGCGGTGCGGCACGGGATTGGAGCGGGTATTCCGGACGGTGTGCTCGAGCAGCGGTTGGCCATCATCGCGCGCGCCTACGATCCCTGCATCAGCTGTTCCGTTCACCTGGTTCGAACCTGAAGCAGGGGAAGTGGAGGGAAGCAGGTCAGACGCCACGGCTTCACTTTTTCACGATCCCGGGAAATCAAAGCAGATGCTGACGGGAAAGTGAGGTCACGATGCAGGACCCCACACCCATATGATCAGTCCTCTGAGGAATGTCTCGCTGAGGGGGAAGATCACGATCAGCTTTGTGCTGATTGTTCTGTGCGGGACTGCGATCTCGACCTTCATCGGCTCTCGCATCATAACCAATGCGATGCTCAACGAGGCGCTCGAGCAGGTGCGGCACGGCCTGGAAGCGGCAAGGATGGCTTATGCCGCGCGCCTGGAGGGTGTTCGCAAGGCGATCACAGGCGCGGCAGCCGCGGAAAAACTGGCGGCAGCGCCCGACTCCCCGGACTTGCAGCGCATGCCGCAGATCCTGTCCACACTGCGCAAGGAAAATGATCTCGATTTCCTCGCCTTCGTCGACGCAAAGAGCGGCCGGGTCTTTCGCGGTTCGGAGGCGGGCGCCGTCTCGCCGCCGCGGAGTGCGCCGTCGTTCTCGGACTTGCTGGCGGGTGCCGGAGCGGGAAAGGTCATGGCAAGCACCGAGGTACTGGGCCGTGATGCGTTGCTCCAGGAAGACCCAACGCTAGCCGAACAGGCGCATTTCAAGATTGTCCCCGTGCCTATGACAACCCCGGATTCTCGCACCGACGTTGACTCGGGCCTGGTGCTCCTGGCTGCCGCGCCCGTAGCAACCGGATCCGGACTCAAAGGGGTGCTCTACGGCGGCATCCTGCTCAATCGCAACTTTGAGTTGGTGGATCAGATCAATCGCGCCATATTTGGCGGGGAACAGTCCGCGGGCCGCGAGATCGGGTCGGTCTCGATCTTCATGCAGGATGTCAGGGTGGCCACCACCGTGCTGACGGCGCCCAAGCAGCGCGCCGTCGGCACCCGCGTCTCAGCTGAGGTCGCGCGCACGGTGTTGAGCGGGGGCAGGCCCTGGATTGGCCGCGCTTACGTCGTCAATGATTGGCGTATCGCCGCGTATGAACCCATCCGCGACCACACTGGAGCCGTCATCGGCGTCCTCTATGTGGGCATGCAGGAGAAGCCGTTTCTGGCGGTCCGCACCGACATGATGCTCACATTCGTGATCGTGGCCGCGGTCGGTGTTCTCGTGGTATTGGGACTGACCTACCTTATCACCCGCAGCATGATTCAACCGCTCGAGGAAATCGTGGCGGCCAGCAACCGGATCGCCGACGGAGATCTCGACCACAGCGTCATCAACGTGCGCTCGCGCGATGAGATTGGCCGCCTCGCCGATCGTTTCAACAAGATGGTTGCCAGCATCAAGACTATGAAATACGAGCTGGAAGAGTGGGGACGCACTCTGGAGGAGAAGGTAAACAAGCGGACCGAGGAGCTGGTTGCGGTACAGAACCAGATGGCGCAGTCGGCAAAATTGGCCTCGCTCGGCAGGCTGGCGGCGGGGGTTGCACACGAGATCAACAACCCCCTGGGAGGGATACTGACATTCGGAATGCTGGCGCTCGAGGATTGCGATGACAAGAATCCCCTGCGCCCGAATCTCGAAATCGTCATCAAGCAGACCATGCGCTGTCGTGAGACCGTCAAGGGTCTGCTTGACTTCGCACGGCAATCGACGGCTGCTGCCTCGCCGACTGAGGTCAATCAGGTCGTCGACAAGACCCTCTTGTTGCTCCAGAATCAGTCGATATTCCAGAACGTGCGCACGGTGCGCGGATTCAACCCGGATTTGCCGCCAGTGCTCATCGATCCGGGGCAGTTGCAGCAGGTGGTGGTAAACATCGCATTGAACGCGGTCGATGCCATGGCGGAGGCTGGAACGCTCACGGTCGAAACGGATTTGGATCCGCAGGCGCAGGAGGTCGTCATCCGAATCAGCGATACCGGCAAGGGTATCCCCGCAGAGATTCTGCCTTTGATATTCGAACCGTTCTTCACTACCAAGAAGGTGGGCGAGGGAACCGGGCTCGGTCTCTCGATCGTCCACGGCATCGTTACCCGTGCCGGCGGAAGGGTGGAGGCTTCGAGCTCGTCGGCGGGAGCCACATTTACCATAAGGCTACCCGTCGCCCGCGAGATCAAGAATGGAGATGCAAGACAAGAGCATGAGGACGCTGGTGATCGGATTGGGCAACCCGCTGATGGGGGATGATGCTTTCGGATCGCGAGTGATCCAGCGTTTGCGCCGGGAGGCTTCGAATTCGCCGCTGCAAGCCGATCTGGTCGATGCCCATACCGATCTGCTGGGCCAGATCGACCAATTCCCGGCATACGAGCGCGTGGTGCTTGTGGATGCCATTCTCGATCCTGAACAAAAGGTAGGCAGCGCCGGTCAGGTCGTGCTTCTGGAAGAACAGACTATGCGGACATGGCCGGAGACCTCGTCCAGCGCACACCAGCTCGCGCCCATCCTCGCGGTAAGACTCTTCCGCCGCCTCCATCCGCATGCAGCTACGCAAATTCTCCTGGTGGGGCTGTGCACGGACAAGGCCGCTCGCGGATATGGAGCGGATGCGGGACCCGGCGCCTTGAGCGAGCAAGCGGTCGCCGCAGGCGCCGGAAAGGTGCGTGAACTGCTGTAATCCTCAGGAATGCAGTTGTGATCGTTGCAGCATGCCTGTGTCCGCCCTACGCGACCGCACGCTTCAAGATGCGGCTCGTCACGTCATAAAGCTCATCAGGGGTAAAGGGCTTCGCCACATAATCGCTGGCCCCCCGCTTGATCGCCTCCACGGCAGTGTCGATAGTGGCATAGCCTGTGACGATGACTACCCGCAGTTTGGGTTTGCGCTTTCTGATGTCGGAGATGAGTTCGAGGCCGTTGGCATCGGGAAGCCGCATGTCCAGGAGCACAAGATCGTAGGTTCGCTTCGCGATCAGGGAAAGGGCTTCCTGGCCCGAAAACGCCTCCTCCACCTTGTAGGCTTTGCGGGCAAGAGTCTTCCGGATGCTGTTGACCACGACAGGCTCGTCGTCCACAACCAGCACCTTGGGCGCTGCCGCGCCCTCGGATGCGGATCGCCAGAAGCCGACCACGGGCATGTCGGATCGGCCGAGCGCATTGACGTAGGCTTCGCCGGTCATCGAGGCAACCTCAGCGCGGGAGAAAGGCATGTCGACATCGATCGGATCATTCATCATGTACACGACCGTCGCCGACCTGGCTGCCTTCTTGCGCTCACTCACGATGATGGGACACTCCGCCTGTTTGCACATTCCCTGTTTCGCAAAGCGCTTGCAGGACCTCTCGCCGAGGGAGCAGTAGTCCACCGGCAAGGCGGCGCGACGCGGTTGATCGACCAGGGGTAGATCCGACCGCGTCAGGTGCTCCACGTAGCTCGCCGAAGTCGCTTGCGCCAACTCGCGGCGGTCAAAAGGCATATCCACGTCAAGGGAGCTTTCGGGAGGGAAACTGTCAGTGTCAGCTACCTCCGGAGCCGGCCCGGACAAAACCTCTTCGACGGCCTGCGCCAGTTCTTCCGGTGTGAATGGCTTTGGCAGGTAACCTAGGGCTCCGAGCTTTGTAGTTTCAACCGCCGAAGCGATAGAGGCATACCCTGTGATGATCAAGACCGGTGTCTTGGGCCATCTTTCCCTGGCGATCTTCAGAAGTTCGACACCACTCGTCTGGGGCATCATGAGATCGACAATGATCAAGTCGTAGGGCTCACCCTGCTCCAATAGATCCAGGGCAGATGATGCGCAGAGCGCCTCTGCGACCTTGTACCCCTTGCGCTCGAGGACCTTGGTCACACTTCGGCAGACGGCGGGTTCATCATCCACAACCAGGACTCGAGATTTATTGGCAAGAGAATTATCCGGTAGCATAATGACCTCCATTCCTTACTGATTTGGTTCCACTGCTTCTAACATTCTTCAACTGGGATTACAGCAAGAGGTGTGCCAGTCAGTGCCTTGCGGGATGAGGCACTGTAAGTGATTTATGTAATTGGACTTAATGAGAAGTCAAGTCAGGGCCAGGACGCCGCTCTAACTCCAGGTGTATATCGAAAATAGGCACTCGGGTGGTTGCCGCAGCCAGGGATCGGGCGCAAATACGGCAATATTTGATGAACAGGCATCCACAGGTATGTATGAGTCTCACATACAGTGTATTCAAAGTAAATACACCCAGGGGCAGGTGGGCTTGCCACCATCGGCGCCATTAAGATCAGATTCAAACGTCTAGTTTTCCCCACTGGCGCGAATCCCGTGCTTGCGCATGAGGGCTTGGAAATTTGGACGGGCGATGCCTACTTCCTGCGCGGCCCGGGTGACATTCCATTGATTCCTTTGGAGGGCGGCCAGGACAAAGTCACGTTCAAGCTCGGAAACCGCCTGTTCCTTGATCTTCTTTTTCAATGTCAGGAATTCCGCATTGCTGCGAGGCGTCGACAGGTCGGCAGTTTGCGCCTGCGAATGCGCAAACCGTGGAAAATTAGATGGTTGCAGCACATCATCCTCACAGGAAATTACGGCCCACTCGAGGGCGCTCTCAAGTTGGCGCACATTGCCGGGCCAGTTGTGCTCTATCAAGAGCTTTAGTGCCGGGTCTGAGATCGTGGTGATGTTTTTGCCGCTGCGTCCCCTGATTTTCAGTAGTAGGTAGCGCACAAGCAACGGGATGTCTTCCGGCCGATCCCGGAGGGGAGGAAGGTAGATCGGGAACACATGGAGCCGATAGTATAAGTCTTCCCTGAACGTTCCCTCGGAAACCATCCGGGTCAAATCTCGGTTTGTGGCAAAGACGAGACGAACGTCTACGCGCTTCGGCTCCGTGCCGCCGACAGGGAGGAATTCTCGTTCCTGGATGAAGCGCAGCAATCTGCCCTGGATCTCGGAATCGACGTTGCAGATTTCGTCCAAGAATACCGTCCCGTGGTCCGCTACTTCGAAAATGCCGCGTTTGGTGACGACAGCGCCGGTAAAGGCTCCCCTGACGTGGCCGAACAGCTCACTTTCGAGAAGGTTTGCAGAGAGTGTCCCACAGTCCACAGCGAAGAAACGCCGGTCCTGCCTGGGGCTCAGACTGTGAATGGCGCGGGCCACGAGTTCCTTGCCTGTCCCGCTTTCACCGATGATCAGGACCGTGCTCGAGGTGGGCGCGACTTTCCGGATCAGGCTGTAGACCTGCTGCATCTTTGGACTTCGGCCCACCATGCCGGAGAAGGTTTCGACGGGCTCCCCGCTGGCTGCCGCGCGGGCTTCGAGGATACGCTTCCGCTTCTCCCAGGCATGGGTGACCACAACGATCATCTCGGCCGGGGTAAAGGGCTTGGGGAGATAATCGAAGGCCCCGAGCTTCATGGTTTCGACCACGGAAGCCACGGAAGCATACCCAGTGATTACTATGGGCACGATGTCGGGAAAACGAGTCTGCAGGGCTTGAAGCAGCTCCATGCCCCCTACCTCGGCCATCTTCAGATCAGTGAAGACAAGGTCGAAGGGCTCGTGTTCCAACAGGGCGAGCGCCTCCTTGCCGGAAAGAACCGTTCTAACCTCGCAGCCGTGTCGGCGCAGGATTTTCTCGCAGGACTTGCACACGGACAGTTCATCGTCCGCCACCAGGACTCTGGGGCTGTCAGGATTGTTCATCTCCCTCCTTGCTGTTCACGGGAAGGCGAAGACTGATCGTGGTACCTTGGCCGGCAGCACTGGCAACTGTGATCGTGCCCCTATGGCGCTCCATAATGCCATAAGCAATGGCAAGACCCAGGCCTGTACCGCTCGCCTTGGTGGTAAAGAAGGGTTCGAAGAGCCTGGTCCTGACCGCTTCCGGAATGCCCGGTCCTGTGTCGGCGACACTCAGACATACCAGATTGGCGCCGCGATCCAGCCGCGAAATGACCCGGATCTCACCCCCGTTCGGCAAGGCTTCCGCGGCGTTTATGACGATATTCAGGACCACTTGCCGCATCTGGTCTTTGTCCACCATGATCGTGGGAAGATCGGCCTGCAATTCCGTCTGAAGCGTGATGTTGCTGAGCGAGGCCTGGTTCCTCACCAGGTTGAGTGCGTCCTCAACGATTTGGTTTATGTTGACTGCCTGCTTCAGGGGTTTGGTCTGCCTGGCAAAATCGAGCAATCCCTTCACGATCTTACGACAGCGCAGGGTCTCGTCGACGATGGTCTGCAAGTCATCACGCCTGGGGTCATCGGGAGCCAGATCCTGGAGCATGAGGCTGCTATTGGTAAGAACGCCGGTGAGCGGGTTGTTGATTTCATGGGCGACTCCGGCGGCGAGTTTCCCGATGGCGGCCAGCTTTTCGGCCTGGACCAACTGGCCTTGCATGGCCTTCACCTGAGCTGTTCGTTCCTCCACTTTGGTCTCCAGGCTTTCTGCCCATTGCCTCAGCTCCTGTGTCGCACGGGCAAGCTCGAGGGTCATCCGGTTGAAGCACTCGGCCAGATAGCCGGTCTCGTCGCTGGAGAGGACTTCGACCTTATGGGAGTAGTCACCCTCGGCCACTCGCCGGGCTGCTGCAGCCATGGCTTGAATAGGCTCAGAAATCCGCTGAGCCACCTTGATGCCCACAATGCTTACCAGTATCATGCCCAAGAGAGTGATGCCCAGAAACGTGAATAATGTCCGCCACAGGCTATCGCGATAAGGCTGCTCGAGCGTGCCGACGTAAAGCATGCCGATCGTTTTCCCCGCTATGTCCCGAATGGGCGCGTAAGCTGCGATGTACCAGTCGTTGACCACGAATGCACGGCCTCTCCAGGTTCGGTTGCGCTGAAGAACATCGTCAGCAACTTCGGCCGAGGCCCGGGTGGTTATCGCGCGCGTGCCGTCGGCATTCCTGACGTTGGTCGATATGCGTACATCATCCTGGAAGACGGTGGCTGTGCCCACCTCTCGATTTTTGTACGACTCCTGTCTGAACACGATACTTCGTATCTTGTCCACTACCTCATAGTTGCGATTGATGAGCGTACCCCCGTACAACACGCCCACGAAACGGCCGTCAGCCGTGGTCACCGGAGCCGCCGCCTTGAGCATCATTCCATCGGTTACCCTCTCCTTCCCGGGGGGGCCGGCTCTGGGTGTGAAGGTAATCTCCATGCTTGCCTGCTGTCTGAGATCCTGAGACTCGCGGGCAAGCTCGTCCGCGGCAACAATTACAACCCCCGAAAGGGGGGCCTTTTTCTTGTAAACGCCGCCTATCAACTCATCATCGATCTCGATGTCTCCCACCAGCGCGGGGTTGAGGGTGCGGTAAAAAACCTTGCCGGAAGTATCCAGCAGAGTCAGGACGTCGAGCCCTTCCGCTGCGCGCACTCGATTCATTTCTGGTCCCAGTCCGCCGGGATCATTACGGGCCAGGGCGCCGTAGATAACCATGCGCGTGGCATGGATTCGGATCGCATTTTCGAGCCTCTCGAGGTTATGCCGCCAAATCTCCATGGCGCCTTCGAGGTCCGAGTTTACCTGTGCCTGGGCCTGCGCGTAGATCTGCTGCTCGATTACTCTGATGCCCACCACCATCGTGATCAAAGAAGGAATAAGAATCGCTATAGAGAAACTTCTGATCAGCCTGCCCCGGATGGTCGATCTGCCCATGTTCCCCTTTCCTCGTCAATATCCGAAAATAGCCTGAGCGTAGACGGTTTTATGATTGCGCTTCCGATCGCCTGCACCTGTGCAGTAAAGATTTTCAAGAGAACTGTCTCAGACGCAACAATAGAACCGTGCCTGGATGGATTTCAATGGGTTTCACGTTCCAGTGTGGCGTCAGCGCAGTCAGCAGAAAGGGCTCAAGCCAGCTGCGGCGCGGATGCTACAGTCGACTCAGCAGTTGCGGCATCATGGTGATCCGGATCGGCAACAACGAGAAAGCGACCATAACCCTTGAGCTCCGGACTTTGCTTTCTGAACCAGTTCAGGCGCCCAAAATCAAGCGGGTTATATAGCCCAAAAAGTGAGTCATTTAGCCTTAATGTAGTGAATTGTTAATTTCATTAAATTTTTATATGTTTGCCTAGTTCGGTTGGCAGTGTTTATAAGTCTATCATTTAAAACGCTTTATTTCGTCATTTTCCGGAAGAAATGTCCTGTGCGGGAATTGCCCCATCTGGCAGGGTACGTGCTTTGATGTATGCTCATGGAGGCCATGACGAAGTCCGATGAGGCTCGCCGGCCTTCATGAAGTCGAGTGGGGCAACGGCATAATAATGATGGGATCCCCCGCTTGACCTCGTGCAATTACTCCCAGAACGAGCTAGCCGTTACTCTTGTATCATCCTTCCCGGCGATTGAGACGGATGAGTTTTATGTCGAGGTTTGAAACGGGAACGTTGCGGCATAAGTCACTTTCCAGCAATAGTTTAGCTCTTGTAGTAGTTTGGAAAGTCAGATCGACAGAGCTGCTATCCACTGCTGGGAAGACGGCCTATGAGGCAGGAGGGCATTCATGACTGGAGTGCATCAGACTGTTCTCTACGAACAGAGTATGGACCCGGGATTTCTGGATGAGGTCTACAACATTTACGGAGGTGAGAAGATAAAGGACTGCATCCAATGCGGCACGTGCAGTGGATCATGTCCGGTGTCCTGGGCCATGGAAGAGACACCACGGCAGATTTTCGCCATGGTCCGGGCGGGGATGCGTGATCGCATCTTGGATAGCCTCACCATATGGACTTGCGCATCATGCTATCAATGTGCGCACCGTTGCCCGCAACAGATCAAGATCACGGACATCATGTACATGCTCAAGCGCATGGCCATCCGTGAAAATCGGCAGCGGAGCAAGCGGGCTCGCGCTCTCTCGAGACACTTCGTCGACATCGTCAACAAGTATGGCCGCAACCGCGAGACGGCTCTGATGACGCGGTACATGCTGTCTACAAATCCACTGGGTGCAGTCGCAGCGGCGCCGATCGCCATACACCTCCGCATGCATGGACGTCTTCCCCTGGGGGGATCCCGGGTTCGTGACATGGATGGCCTTTGCAAGATTGTGGCGAAGGCGCAAGAACTGGGGGGTGAGTAATGCGCTATTCCTACTATCCAGGATGTTCGTTGGACGCAACTGCGCTACCGTACGGGGAATCGGTACATGCCGTTGCCTCATGTCTCGGGATCGATTTGGTTGAGATCGAGGACTGGAACTGCTGCGGCGCGACGGCGTACATGAACGTGAACGAGATTCTGTCTTTCTGCCTTAGCGCCCGCAACCTGGCCCAGGCCCATCGTAACGGAGATCCCATCGTCACGGCTTGCAGTGCTTGTTTCACCAACCTCCGCAAGACGGACGCGTACCTGGCGGAATCTCCCGATATCAAGAATAAGGTGGACCAGGCGCTCGGCGAGGCCGGATTGCGCTATGACGGGGGAGCTGTCATCAAGCACTTCCTGCAAGTGGTGGTCGAGGGCGCGGCGCTCGAGCGTGTGAAGGGTCTGGTGAAGCGTCCGCTCACGGGCTTACGGGTCGCCCCCTATTATGGGTGCCAGATCGCCAGGCCCTATGGCATTGAAGATGACACGGACAACCCCAAAATGCTGGACCGGCTTCTGGAGGCGCTTGGAGCTACACCGACCTACTTCCCGATGAAGACCATGTGTTGCGGCGGTTCACTGATGGGAACGCGCGAGGATGTGGCCCTGCGGTTGTGCCGCAATCTTCTGCTCTGCGCGCAGCAGGACAAGGCCGACTGTATCGCGGTTACTTGCCCTCTGTGCCAGATTAACCTCGATGCTTACCAAGCCCGCATCAACAAGTATTATAAGACGGATTTTCGCATTCCGATTGTGTACTTCACGCAACTGATGGGACTGGCATTCGCTCTGGAATCCAAACAGCTGGGACTGCAGCGCTGCATCGTGCCGGCAACCGATGTCGTGGCCCGATTTGCCGAGGAGGTCGTATGAGTGTCCGGATCGGCGTATACGTTTGTCACTGCGGCACCAATATCTCGGGCAAAGTAAACGTTCCGGAAGTGACCGCGTTTGCCGGCACGCTTCCGAATGTGGTCATAGCCCGGGAATACAAGTTCATGTGCTCCGATCCTGGCCAGCTCCTGATCCAGGACGATATCAAGAACGCCGGGCTGGATCGCATTGTCGTTGCCTCCTGTTCCCCGCTCATGCACGAACCGACTTTCCGGGGCGCCTGCGAGAGGGCGGATCTGAACCGCTACCTTTTCCAGATGGCGAATATCCGGGAGCATTGCTCGTGGGTTACGGTGGATCCCAACGCTGCGACCGAGAAGGCCAAGGCGCTCATCGCCGCGTCCGTCGCGAAGGCCACGTTTCTGGCCGAACTGCCCCGCAAGACGGTCCCTGTCAACAATGCCGCCCTCGTGGTGGGGGGTGGCATCGCCGGCATCCAGGCTGCATTGGATATCGCTGAGTCGGGGCGGACCGTCTACCTCGTCGAGAAGGAAGCTTCGATCGGCGGGCATATGGCGCAGTTCGACAAGACGTTTCCCACGCTGGACTGTGCTGCGTGCATCCTTACTCCCAAGATGGTGCAGGTGGGGAACCACGCCAACATCAAGCTGATGTCCTCCAGCGAAGTGGAAGAGGTCCGTGGCTTTGTCGGCAATTTCAAAGTGAAGCTGCGGCACAAGGCCACATACGTGGATCATGCCAAATGCACGGGATGCGGGCTCTGCTGGGAATCATGCCCCGCGAGGAAAATCCCTGCTGCGCGCGTGATACGTAAAGGCAAGCTGGTGATCGGGAACACTGCGGTCGGGGACGGCCCTCACGGCAGTGTACCTCCCGGCAAGGAATAGTGCTGGAATCCCGAGGATGACTGTCCCATGCCTACATTGGTGAACCTGAAGGCGGTGAGTCTGACTCAGATCCGCGACCTGCTGGGAGCGAAGGCGTTCTGTGGCGAAGACCTTTCCCCGCAGGTGGAGCACGTGGTCGCAGCGGACCTGATGAGCGACGTCCTCATCCAGAGCAAGCGGGGGATGCTACTTCTGACGAGCCTCGCCAGCCCCCAGGTGATAAGAACCGCTTTAGTGGCAGGCCTTTGCGGCGTGGTGTTTGTGCAAGGAAGAACACCGGATGAATCGGTTTTGGCGCTGGCCCGGGAGAGAAAAATCCCGCTGCTGGGAACGCCGCTCCCGATGTTCGAGGCGGTGGGGCTGCTTTACATGGCCATGTCCGGCAGGTAGGTCATGGATCCGCCGGAGGAACTCAAGAGTGTGTATCCAATCGCGGGCAGGGACTTCACCAACGCCGGCAGGATCTCGACGGCGATTATGGATATCTTAAAGCGCCTCGGCGCGGATCCAGAGGTTGTGCGCCGCGTCGCGATTGCCTCCTACGAGGCCGAAATGAACGTCGTCATGTATGCCCTGCGTGGGACGATATCGCTCAGGGTCAGCCCGCAGGCTGTAACCATCGAGGTCAAGGACGAGGGTCCCGGCATCGAGGACATCGATCTGGCAATGCAGGAGGGCTATTCGACCGCAACGCCCGAAATGCAAGAAATGGGATTCGGGGCCGGAATGGGACTGCCGAACATCAAAAAAATTGCGGATGAGTTCGAGATTACTTCGGAGGTTTCCAAGGGAACGCAGCTCTATATCCGTGTCAACCAGATTGCATAAGGAACCCGCGTGGCAGCTCAATATCACCACTCTCTACGCTTCGTGCCCGACAAATGCGATGGCTGCAGGTCGTGCATGCGTGCTTGCCCCACCGCGGCAGTGCGAGTTCGCAAGGGACGGGCGATGAAGCTCGACGACCGCTGCATCGACTGCGGAGAGTGCATCAAGGTGTGCGAGGCGGGCGCCATCGTACCTCTAACGGACCACATGGCTGACCTCTCCAAGTTCGATTACGCGGTGGCGATACCGTCGGCTGCCTTATATGCGCAATTCGATGAGGACCTGCCCCCTGGGATCGTCGTAGCGGCCTTGCAGCGCTGCGGATTCGATGACGTGGAACCCCTGTCTCCAGCCTGTGACGCGGTGAGTGTGGCTACCGAGATCTTCCTGAGCGAGTATCGGGGCCAGTCTCCGTTGATCTCGTCCTTCTGCCCCACAGTCGTGCGTCTGGTGCAGGTGAAGTACCCCGAATTCGTCGGGCAATTGCTGCCGATCTTGTCCCCGCGCGAGATCTCAGCCAGAGATGCAAAAGCGCGCAAGTCAGCGGAGACCGGGTTGGCTACAGACCGGATCGGCGCCGTCTACATCACTCCGTGTCCCGCCAAGATCGTAGCCATCCTTGAACACCCCGGCATGTCAAACTCATATTTGGACGCGGCGGTTTCCATCATCGACCTGTATCAAACTCTGGCTCCGGCTGTCTCCAAGGTTCGAGAGGCGGAGGTGAGGATGGATGCAGGAGAGACCGCATCCGGGGTGAGTTGGGCCTTTCTGGGTGGTTTGCCGAGGTCCGTGCCCGCAGAAAACACGCTGTCGGTGGCCGGGTTGCCCAATGTAATCCGGATACTCGACGATATCGTCAAGGGGAAACTCCGGAAGTACTCATTCATCGAATGTCACGCCTGCCCCGAGGGATGCGTGGGCGGTTGTCTCACGGTCGAGAATCCGTACGTGGCACGGGGGAAAATAGTCAAACTGAGGCAGAAACTCCCAGCAGGGCCGGTCGTGGAACGGAAGGAAGTGGCGCAGGACTACCGGGAGGGGAAATTTCTGATGGACGAGCCTTTTACCAGCCGGCCGCTCAGGCCGCTGGACGAGAATATCTCCGGGGCCATTGCCAAGATGAGGGAGCGTGACCAGCTCATCTCGGAACTGCCGGGTGTCGACTGCGGCGCCTGTGGCGCACCTTCGTGCCGGGCGTTTGCCGAAGACGTGGTCCTGGGAGAAGTAGAGCGGGAAGCATGTACCTTCTTCTGGCAGCGCGAGCTTGCGAGCCGGGTTGAGGACCTCGCCCGCCTGATCCAGCTTCAGCCATCCACGAAAGGAGTGCCACGGTGACCGTTGCGGAAGCCTCCGAGCAGATCCAGGGAACTGTAATCGCCTGCGCCGCATCCGCGATCGTGAGGGAAGTGCGCGGCGGATATGCGTCGGATCTGCTCTCGGACACGATGGGGAACAGTCGCCAGGGGGATCTGTGGGTGACGATGCAGAAACACGTGAACATCGTGGCGGTTGCTCAACTCAAGGGCTTGGCCGGCATCGTGGTGGTGAATGGCCGCCAGCCGGAAGAGGCTGCCGTGGCCAGGGCGGAAGAGGAACACATACCGATCATCGTCACCGAATTGCCGGCTTTTGATGTGGCTGGCATTCTTTATGACCGGGGCGTCAGGGGAAGGAGGTCGGCCTGAAGGTGTTTGTGATCGATCCTCACCTGCATAGTTGCCTCTCGCCCTGTGCGGTGCTCGACATGCACCCCGCGGGGTTGATTGATGCGGCCATCTGCGCCGGGCTGGACGCGGTAGCCGTCTGCGATCACAACTCGGCCGGGAATGTGGCGGCGGTGGAGAGGGCGGGGCATACCGCCGGCATGGCGGTGATCGCCGGCATTGAGATCACAACCGCGGAGGAGGCTCACATCCTCGGCTTGCTGCCCGGCAGCGAGGCAGCGCTGGCGCTGCAGTCAAGGATTTACAGGTCATTGCCCGGGCATAACGATGAACGAGCCTTCGGTCCCCAGGTAATTGCCAACGAGCATGCAGAGGTACTCGGCTTTGACGAACACCTCCTGTCCGGCGCGACGACACTCAGTGTGGACAGGGTCGTTACCGCAATCCACGATGTCGCGGGGCTCGCCGTTGCCTCCCATGTCGACCGGGAAAGAAACGGCATCATCGGCCAGCTCGGCATGATCCCAAAAGGCCTGGCGCTCGATGCTCTGGAAATCTCGTGCCGTACGGCTCTTCCGGCGGGTCGTGCGGCATTCGCACCGAAAGGTGAGTTCCCGATTGTCTGCGCTTCCGACGCGCACGAGCCCAAGGATGTAGGCAGGGCGGTGACATTCGTGCTGCTGGCGGAGCCGACGCTCGCCGAGTTGCGGCGCGCGTTTGTAGAGGAAGACGGCAGGGCGATTCTCGGAGGAGGAAGGCCGATGGAGGACCTCGCGTTGCACATCCTCGATATTGCACAAAACTCCATCGAGGCCGGAGCCACCGCGCTCGAAATAGACCTGCTGGAGTATCCGTCCTCGGACCAGCTGATTATTGAGGTGCGGGACAATGGACGCGGGATGGATGCGGCAGCAATCGCCAGGGCCACGGATCCGTTCTATACCACTCGCACGACGCGCAGAGTGGGATTGGGCCTCTCGCTGCTCAGTGAGGCCGCGCGCGCGGCGGGAGGCAGAATTGAGATTGAATCCAGACCAGGCGCCGGAAGTCGCGTCCGGGCCATCTTCCAGTACCACCACATCGACAGGGCGCCGGTAGGCGACCTGGAGACAACCCTCATGGTGCTGCTGGCCGGCCACCCTGATCTGGATATCCGCTTTAAGCATTGCGTGGGGAGCGAGGGCTTTGAGGTGAACACGCAGGTCCTCCGCTCCTCCAGTGCCTACCCGGCCTCACCGGATGGACTGGCCACGCTGCGTGAGTCCATACGTAAGGGCGAAGCCGGCCTGGGCAGGCCGGGCATTGCGCCCAAATTGCACTAGAGATTGTGGAGGCCGAACATGGTTGACGTTACTAGGGTTCGCGAGATCGTAGACCAGCACGGTGGCAAGAAGGGCCATATGATCGCAATCCTGCTCGACTGCCAGGAAGAGTATTGCTACCTTCCCAGAGAAGTCCTGGAGGAGTTGTCGATCCGGATCAGCACACCGCTGACGTCTATTCTCTCGATCGCAACATTTTTCCGGGCCTTCAGCCTGAAGCCCGTGGGTCGCTACCAGGTCCACGTCTGCATGGGCACCGCCTGCAACATCCAGGGCGGGCCCCAGCTGGTCGAGGCGCTCGAACGCGAACTGAAGATCAAGCGGGGCGAGACCACGCCTGACATGCAGTTTAGTCTCGACACGGTCAACTGCGTCGGTTGTTGTGGACTGGCTCCAGTGATGACCGTGGCGCACGACGTGCATGGCAAGCTGAAGCAAACTTCCGTTCCAAGAATAATCAAACGTTACCGGGCAAAGGAGGCGACACATGCCGAGACTGTCCATTGAAGACCTGAAGCGCATACGCGAAGAGGGGAAGCAGACTTTGACGCTGCGGTCCGGCACGGCGCGTGCCCGGGTGACCGTGCACATGGGCACCTGCGGCATCGCGGCCGGAGCGCGTGAAGTCATGGGAGCGCTGCTGAAGGAGATTGAAAACCTGAAGTTAACTGATGTCATCGTGACCACCTCGGGTTGCGCAGGGCTTTGCAGCCGTGAACCCATGGCTACCGTGGAGTTGACAGGCGCATCCCCTGTCAAATATGTGGA
This sequence comes from Terriglobia bacterium, assembly GCA_020072565.1. Lineage (NCBI taxonomy): Bacteria > Pseudomonadati > Acidobacteriota > Terriglobia > Terriglobia bacterium. The sequence continues at coordinate 42,989 of JAIQGI010000038.1, read as the reverse complement.
GCTAAAGCCCGACAAGATAGTGAGGGTGCTCAAAGAACACGTGATCGAGGGGAAAATCGTTACCGATTTCGCGCTTGCGAGCGGTTGTGAAACAACCGGCTAAGGGGCCGGCTGGGAGGCATAAAGACAATGGCATTTCGCACACATGTTCTAGTTTGCGCGGGGACAGGATGTGTTTCTGGCGACTCGTTTGCTACGGCTAAGGCCCTGGAGACCGAAGTGCAGAAGCAAGGTCTGGCAGGCGAGGTCCAGATAATTCGAACAGGTTGCCAGGGATTTTGCGCTCAAGGACCCATAGTGATCGTGCAACCGGACGGCGTCTTCTACTGCGGCGTCAATCAGAAGTCGGCTGCCCACCTGGTCCAGGAGCACCTCCTCAAGGGACGGCCGCTAAAGAACCTCATGTACTCGCCGCCGGCCGAGAAGAGCCCCATCCCCGCCCTGAAGGATATTCCCTTCTTCGCCAAGCAAAAGCTGGTCGTGCTCCGCAACCGCGGCATCATCGATCCCGAACGGATCAATGACTATATCGCCGTCGACGGATACATGGCCCTGGGGAAGGCTGTAACCGAGATGACGCCGGAGCAGATCATAGCCGAGATCAAGCGTTCGGGATTGCGAGGGCGCGGCGGCGGTGGATTCCCGGCCGGCATCAAGTGGGAGACCTGCCGCCATGCTGCCAAGGCGAGGGGGATCGAACCGGTCATAGTCTGCAACGCCGATGAGGGTGATCCCGGCGCCTTCATGGACCGAAGCATCATCGAGAGCGATCCGCATGCCGTGCTCGAAGGCATGGTCATCGGTGCGCGTGCCATCGGATGCAGGGAAGGCTTCATTTACATCAGGCACGAATACCCGCTCGCCCGTGAGCGCCTGCTCAAAGCAATCGAACAGGCGCAGGACTATGGATTTCTTGGCAAGGACATCCTGGGCACCGGAATGGATTTTGACATCGAGATCGTCCAGGGCGCCGGCGCCTTTGTCTGCGGCGAGTCCACCGCCTTGATGGCTTCGCTGGAGGGCAGGGTCGGCGAGCCCCGCGCCAAATACATCCATACCGTCGAGTACGGTTACCAGAACCGCCCCACCAACTTGAACAATGTGGAAACCTGGGCCAATGTGCCCCTCATCATCAACCGCGGCGCGCAGTGGTTCGCTTCCATGGGCACCGGCGAGGTGAGCGAGAACCCCTGGAACGGAAGCAGCGGGACCAAGGTCTTCTCGATGGTGGGCAAGGTCAACAACACGGGCTTGATTGAAGTCCCGATGGGGATCACGCTCCGCGAGATCGTATTCGACATCGGAGGAGGCATCCCGGCAGGGCGCAAGTTCAAAGCCGTCCAGACGGGAGGACCGTCGGGCGGTTGCCTGCCGGAAGAGCTCCTGGACATGCCCGTCGATTTCGACAGCCTGACCAGCGCCGGATCGATGATGGGCTCGGGAGGGATGATCGTAATGGACGATCAGACCTGCATGGTGGAAGTGGCTCGATACTTCATCTCCTTCCTCACCGAGGAGTCCTGTGGCAAATGTGTGCCGTGCCGCGAGGGGCTGAGAACCTCTTTGGATGCCCTGACCCGCATCACCCAGGGCAAGGGCAGCCCCGAGGACATCGACCTTCTCCGCGAAATCGGAGCAGTCATGCAGGATTGTTGCCTGTGCGCTCTCGGCACTTCGGCATCCAACCCGGTCCTGTCCACGATCCAGTACTTCAAGGATGAGTTTGACGCCCACATCAAGGATCACATATGCCCGGCGGGCGCCTGCAGAGATCTGATCGAATACGTCATTGACCCCGAAAAATGCGATGGTTGTCACGCCTGTGTCGCCGGTTGCTCGACCAAGGCGATCATGGGAGAGGTCAAGAAACTGCATATGCTCGACAAGACGATGTGCATCAAGTGCGGCGCCTGCGTCGAGGTGTGCAAGCGTGAAGCAATCCAGAAGGTTCCAAGGAGTCATGCAGCATGAAAACAATCAAGCTCAAGATCGACGGAATCGAGACGACAGCCGAAGACAGAACGCCGGTACTGGCAATCGCCGAGAAGCTGGGGATCAAAATTCCCACGCTTTGCCATCACCCGATCCTGGAGCCATACGGTGTTTGCCGCATCTGCACGGTTGAGGTGCGGTCGGGCAAACGGGTTCGCATGGTGACGGCCTGCAATTATCCGGCAACCAACGGCATTGAGGTGCTGACCAACTCCGACCGCGTGCGCAGGGATCGAAAGCTGATCATTGAATGGCTCATGTCGCGTTGCGGCCATGTCCCTGTCCTGGAGCAGCTCGCCAAGGACTACGGCATCGTCGAGCCGAGATTCGGCCGCGGGGACGACGACTGCATTCTTTGCGGGCTGTGTGTGCGCGTCTGCTCGGACGTCGTCGGGGCCAACGTGCTCGGCTTTTTCGGCAGGGGCACGACTCGTGAGGTCTCGACGGCCTATGGCGAGACCTCTCCCCAGTGCATCGCCTGCGGGGCATGTGCCTATGTCTGCCCGACCGGAGCCATACGCATCGAGAACGATTCCGAGTTGGTCCGTCAGGCCCTGCCGCTCGGCCCGCTGACACCAGTAGCCATCCCGTTCATGCAGGCGGTCCCGCACAAGCCCGTCATCGACCACGACTCGTGCATCCACTTCAAGACGGGGGAGTGCAAGGTGTGCGAGAAGGTGTGCGAGGTCAAGGCGATTGACCACCAGCAGACCGATCAGGTCGAGGAGATCGATGTCGGCGCCGTGATTCTGGCCACGGGCTTCAAGCCCTCTGATCCCAAAAGTATTCCCGAATACGGTTACGGGAGATTTAAGGATGTCCTCACCGGCTTGGAGTTTGAGAGGATGAACAGCGCCTCCGGCCCGACAGGCGGCAAAATACTGCTCGCGAACACCAAGGAACCCAAGCAGGTCGGCATCATCCACTGCGTCGGAAGCCGTGACGAGCGCCACAACAAGTATTGCTCCCGCGTTTGCTGCATGTATGCCCTGAAATTCGCGCACCTGATCAAAGAGAAGACCGGCGCCGAAGTCTACAACTTCTACATCGACATGCGCTGTTTCGGGAAGGGATATGAAGAGTTTTATCACCGGCTCCTGGAAGAGGGAGTGCGGTTCATCAGGGGACGCGCCGCCTCGGTCACCGATTTCCCATTGAACGAGAAGGAGGTTGGCAAGCTGGTAATCAGGGTCGAAGATACTCTCGTCGGCCAGGTTCGACGGATTCCCGTGGACATGGTCGTCCTGGCGACAGGCCTCAGTCCAGCCGACGATGCTGCCCAGCTGGCACGCACATTCCATATCAGCTGCGGCAACGGATTCTTCATGGAAAGGCATCCGAAACTGGCTCCGGTGTCGACCGCGACCGACGGGATCTTCATCGCAGGCGCATGCCAGGGCCCCAAGGACATCCCTGATACGGTAGCCCAAGCCTCGGCAGCAGCCTCTCTGGTTCAATCCCTGATGGCAAAGGGTGAGATCGAGGTTGAATCTGCAACCAGTGTCGTGGATGCGGAGAAGTGCGCCGGCTGTAGGATATGCAACACGCTTTGTTCGCTGTCGGCGATCAGCTTTGATGAGGAAAAGAAGATCTCCGTCATCAACGACGTTCTATGCAAAGGATGCGGAACGTGCGCGGCGGCTTGCCCGAGTGCTGCCATCACGGCAAGGCACTTTACCGATGAGCAGTTGTTTGCCGAGATAGAAGGAGTATTGTATGACGTTCGAGCCTAAGATCGTGGGAATCCTCTGCAACTGGTGTTCCTATACCGGTGCGGATCTTGCAGGAACCGCGCGTATCAAGTATGCCCCTAACGTGCGCGTGCTGCGCGTGATGTGCTCCGGCAGGGTAGATCCGACCTTCATCTTGAAGGCATTCGCGGACGGCGCTGACGGAGTCCTCGTGGCCGGCTGCCATCCGGGGGACTGCCACTACATCGAAGGAAACTATAAGACCATGCGCCGGATGGCGCTCTTTAAGAAAATGCTGGCCGATTACGGCATCGAACCGGGAAGGTTCCGGCTGGAATGGGTCTCGGCATCGGAGGGAGATCGGTGGGCCCAGGTCGTGAACCAGATCACCGAGGATGTGAGAAAACTTGGACCGGCACGTTTCAGGGCAGCACGTAAGAAAAAAATCCCTGCTTGAGCGTCCTGACGAAGCGAATTGGAGTGTTTTAAATCTTTGAAATTTGATACATATCGGAGGGACGGATGGCAAAATTAAAGCTGGCATCATACTGGGCGGCTGCCTGTGGAGGTTGCGATGTGGCCATCCTGGACACGAACGAGAAGATACTGGATATTGCCGCGGCGGCAGATATCGTTTTCTGGCCCATTGCCACGGATTTCAAATACGCGGACGTGGAAGCCATGCCGGACGGTCACATCGATGTGACCCTCTTTCACGGTGCCGTCCGAAACTCGGAAAATGAGCACCTGGCACACCTCCTGAGGGCGAAGTCCAAGGTCCTGGTGGCTTTCGGCACGTGCGCCCATATCGGAGGGATTCCCGGGCTCGCGAACCTGTTCAGCAAGAAGGAAATCTTCAAGCGGGTCTACCATGATTCGCCGTCCACGGTGAATCCGGAAAAGGTCGAACCGCAGGCAAGAACCCAGGTGCCCGAAGGAGAAATTACCATTCCCGAGATGTACGACACAGTCAAATGCCTGGACCAGGTGGTGGATGTCGATTATTACCTGCCCGGTTGCCCGCCGACACCCAAGCAGATCTGGAACGTCGTGCAGGCGATCGTGAGCGGACAACTCCCGCCCAAGGGTTCCGTGGTCGGGGCATCGGAAAAGACCCAGTGCGACGAGTGTCCGCGCAAGAAGAACGAGAAGAAGATCGCGAGCTTCAAGCGCATTGCTACAGCGCAGCCCGAGCAGGAGAATTGCTATCTCGAACAGGGCTTCCTCTGCCTGGGTCCCGTCACCAGGGGAGGGTGCGATACGCGCTGTCAGACCTCCGGTGTCGCGTGCCGCGGCTGTTACGGGCCGCCTCCCGGAGTGCTCGACCAGGGGGCAAAGGCGGTATCGGCGATAGCATCTGTGATTGAGGCGAAAGAGGAAGCCGAAATCGAGCGCATCCTGGCGCAAGTTCCTGACAGTCTGAGGAGCCTGAATCGCTTTGGCATCCCCGCATCACTCCTGAGGAGGAAGACCTTATGAAGCGCATTTCCATTGACCCGATCACACGCCTCGAAGGACACGGCAAAATCGAAATCTTCCTGAACGACGACGGAGGGGTTGCCAACTGTTACTTCCAGGTACCCGAGTTGCGCGGCTTCGAGAAATTCATCGAGGGCATGCCGATCGAGGAAGTCCCCCGGGTCGTGTCGCGCATCTGCGGCGTCTGCCCGGCCGCCCACCACCTGGCCGCGGGCAAGGCTGTCGACGCCGTGTACAAGATTGATCCACCCGCGGCGGCAAAGAAGCTCCGGGAGCTCTACTACAGTGCTCATTACTTCCACAGCCACATCGCGCATTTCTATGCCCTGGCTGCGCCGGATTTCGTCATGGGACCGGACGCCGACCCTGCGAAACGCAATATTCTCGGCATTGTGGACAAGGTAGGCGTTCCTATCGGCGCAGAAGTGATCAAGCACCGCGCCATCGGACAGGACATTCAGATCATGGTGGGCGGCCGCTCGACGCACCCGGTTTGGACCCTGCCCGGCGGAGTCTCCAAGGGAATCACCGAGGAGCAGCGGAAAGAGATCGTCGAGAAGGCGAAATCCAGCATCGAGTTCGCTAAGTTCTCCTTGAAGCTGTTCGAGGACATAGTCCTGAACAACAAGGCATACCTGGACATAGTCCTGTCCGACATCTATGAAATGGACACGTACTGGATCGGCACCGTAGATCAGAAAAACCGCGTGAACTTCTACCACGGCGATCACCGCGTCGTGGACCAGAAAGGCAAAGAAGTCTTCCGGTACAAGGACCACGAGTATCTGGACTACATAGCGGAGCACGTGGAGAAATTCACTTATCTGAAATTCCCGTTCCTTAAGAAAATCGGCTGGAAGGGTTTTGTCGACGGTCCAGAGTCCGGCCTGTATCAGGCCACGCCACTTTCCCGGCTGAACGCCGCCGATGGCATGGCCACGCCGTTGGCGCATGCGGAGTACGAGAAGATGTACAAGACCCTGGGCGGCAAGCCGGTCAAGAAGCTCCTGGCCACGCACTGGGCACGCCTCATCGAGCTGTTGTATGCCGCCGAGAGAATGCTCGAGTTGGCGGAAGATCCTGAGATCACCTCACCCAACTTCCGGACACTGCCCACCGAAACACCACAAGAAGGTGTCGGGATCGTGGAGGCGCCGCGTGGAATTCTCACGCATCACTTCAAGACCGACAAGAACGGGCTGGTGACCGAAGCCAACCTCATTGTCGGCACGACCAACAATCACGCGCCGATCTCGATGGCCATCAAACGGGCGGCCCAGAAGCTCATTCAACCGGGAAAGGAAGTAGGACAAGGTCTGCTGAATATGATTGAGATGGCATTCCGGCTCTACGACCCGTGTTTCTCGTGCGCCACGCACTCGCTCCCCGGCAAGATGCCGCTGATAGTGGAAGTAAAGACCGCCGACGGAGAGATTATTCATCGTGAGGCCCGCTAGGGTTTGACGGTTGAGGGCTTCATAAGCATGCGCATCATCGGCCTCGGCAACACGATCCTTAGCGACGACGGTGTCGGCATATACGCGGCGCGGGAAATCGGCCGGCGGCTCGCTCACGCCGGCCTCGCATCGGCCGTGGACGTTGTCGAATCGGAAGTTGCTGGATTCGCCCTCATGGAGCTGCTGGCCGGATGCAGGCGAGCGATCCTGGTGGATTCCATCCAGTTCGATAATCTGGAACCTGGGACGGTGGTCCAGATCGCACCTCATGATCTCCGGACCTCTCTCAGGCTCCGCTCGGTTCACGAAATAGACCTCCCTACCGCCCTCGGCCTCGGACGACACCTCGGCTTGCGGATGCCCGAAGACATTACAATCTTTGGCATCCAGGCGGAAGATGCGCAGACATTCGGCGAGTCCCTGAGCCCGGCAGTGGCGCTCGGGATGCAGAGGGCCGTGGATTCGATTATGCGTGAGCTGAGCGATGGCGATCGCCATGCGCTCCTGACCGAAAGACTCGTCTAACCCCGACGCAAACTCGGCGGGACAGGATGGGCCAGCAATCCCATCGAAATCAATTGTGCGCGCAGATCAGATACTTTGTTTTCCCTGATCCGGCAATCCTCGATCATGGCCTGAAGCATCATCACATTCAGAAAAGGATAAGATTCCGGATCAATCGTAACGCTGCTGGGGTGATCGCAAATCAACTTTCCGATTGCCATTAACTGCTCACCGATCCTGTGCGCCTCGGATTTAACAGTTTTTAAATGGCGCTTCTGATCTGCAAACTCCGCCATCATGCGCGCTGGCGCAGCCATCTCCGCGTCATTGCTCATATAGCCTCCCGAGAGATTTGGAGGCAAGATATCAGCTTTGACGGAATCTTTCAATCCTCAGAGAAAAGGAGACCGCGGAAGGCAGACCTGTGATCTTTTCCGCAGTCACTACGCACCGCCTCTCTCGTTTACCATATCGACAAGCAGCTTGAGTCCTTTGTCAACGTCGGGTCCCAGGTGGATGCGAATGACGCGCCGGCCCTTGCTGTTCAGCGACCGGAAGTCGCCAAGTGCCTGGGCCCGCTGCAAGACGGCAAATCCGAAGTCTTCCCCGGGAATGAGAAGGTCTTCGGACGCATCTGCAGTAAGCAGGACGAAGACGCCCCGGTCCGGCCCCCCCTTGTGCAATTGTCCGGTGGAGTGGAGGTAGCGTGGCCCATATCCAAGAGTGGTTGCCACTCGCGCCCGATTGCGCACATGGAGGCGCAGGGCATCCAGCCTCTTGTCGCGCCCTGAAGTCGAAAGGAAGTAAGCCAGCAATGCCACATAATCGGGGGATCGGGCCAGGCCAAGGAATGCATTCACGAAGTTCGCCATGGAATTCCGGCTTCCTTCAAAAAGCCAGCGGGCGCCCCCCGCACAATAAACATTGAGTCGATCGTCACCGATGATTGGACTGCCCTCGGCAAAGGTGCCTTTCTGTTTCCACTCCTGCAACAGGTCCGTCGTGTTCTTCTTGCTTTCCGCGACGTTCGGTTCATCGAAGGGATCGATGCCGAGGACGGCGCCGGCGGCAGCCGTGGCCACTTCCCAGCGCATGAACTCGGCCCCTAGCGCCAATCTGTCCCTGAGTTCGATGCGAACCAGAGGGTGACCGGCCGCCTCCAGAGTCTGCAGCTTTCTCTCGGTCTTCTGATCCGTTTCGTCCTTCAGTCTCATGAAAATGAAGGTGCGGTCCTGTCCGTAGTCTTCAGGTTTGCCGAGTTCCTCACCATCGATGGGTATCAGCCCGCGTCCATCCTTGCCGGTGCTTTCTGCAAGCAGTTGTTCGGCCCAGGCACCGAATCGGCTCACCGAACGGGAGAGTACAAATGTAACTTTGTCACGTCCGTTCCGTTCGTTGATGCCGAGCAGCGCGCCGAGACTGACACCGGGGTTGGCTTCCGGGGGCACGGAAGGCCCGCAGCTCTGGCGCATTTGAAGAGCCTGATCGAGAAGCAACCGGATGTCGACGCCTATGAGCGCCATGGGCAGCAGCCCGAAGTAGGAAACCGCAGAGTAGCGGCCGCCGACGTCGGCGGGATTTTCGAAGATGCGCCGGAAGCCGCGTCCTCGTCCCTCCTCTGCCAGGCGTGTCCCCGGATCGGTAATGGCGACAAAGTGGCTGCCGGCCTTGTCGATTCCCTTCCCGCTCATCCGGCCGTAGAAGTAGCGGTAGAAACTGATGGTTTCCGTGGTGGTGCCCGATTTGCTCGCAACCAGGAACAAGGTGTGCTTGAGATCGATCTGCGACTCCACGTCGGCGATTGCCGCAGGATCGGTGTTGTCGAGCACCAGGAGCTTCGGCCAGCCGGGCGCGGATCCGAAGGTTTCCCGGGCCACTTCGGGACACAGGCTGCTGCCACCCATTCCCAGCAGTACCACATGCTGGAACTGCGCATCCCTGATCTCGCGGGCGAAGCTGGTGAGGTCATCCGCTTTCACCAGGAAATCCTTCATGCTGTCCAGCCAGCCGAGCCGATTGCGGATCGCAGCGACCTGTTTGGGGTCCGACTTCCACAGGAGTGCGTCGCGCGCATACAGGCGCCTGGCAAACTGCTTCGCGTCCAGCGATTCGTATGCGGCGGCAACCTCGGCTTTGGAGGGACCGAAACTCACTATCTGTGGGGATTCCTTGTCAGCCAGCAGCTGCCGGCGCCTGCCGGCGAGGGCGCTCATGAGTGTGTTGTAGGGTTCGATGAACTTTTGAATCCCTTCATTCACCAGCTGGCGCGTGACAAAATCCAGGTCTATACCCGCTTTCCCGAGGTCGTTCACGACCTGCCGCGCTTCCTCTACATCCTTTTCGATGGAGTTCGCTTCAATGATTCCGTGGTCCGCGAAAGCGGAGATGGTCGGTTCAGGCATGGTATTGACGGTATGCGGCCCGATGAGCGGCTCGACATATTTGACGTCCCGATAGAGGGGATCCTTGGTGCTGGTGCTGGCCCAGAGAGGCCTCTGGACGCGCGCGCCTTGGTCGGCCAGTTTTTGCCAGCGATCGCCGTTGAAAATTCTCTTGAAGCTCACATAGGCAAGCTTGGCACTGGCTACGGCGGCCTTGCCGAGCAGCTGCACCGGCGGCGTGTCGTCGACCTCCGCACCGGGGACGATCCTATGCCCGAGAAGCTGGTCGGCGAGCGTGTCGATGCGGCTCAGGAAGAAGCTGGCGACGGAAGCCAGCTGCCGGATGGGCTTGCCTTCCGCCACGCGCCGCTCCAGAGCTCGGATGTAGGTATGCGCGACTGCTTCGTAGTTCTGAATCGAAAACAGGAGCGTGATGTTGACATTCACTCCCCGGTAGAGACACTCTTCGATCGCAGGCACGGCGGCGGATGTGCCGGGAATCTTGATGAAGCAGTTCGGCCGTGACACCGCCTGAAACAGCCGGTTCACCTCCTGGATGGTGCCTTGCGTGTCGTAGGCCAGATAGGGAGAAACCTCCAGGCTCACGAAACCGTCGATGCCATCGGACTGGTCGTATACCGGACGCAGAATGTCGCAAGCATCCTGGATGTCCTTCACCACCAGGGCTTCGTAGATCTCACGAACCCCGCGTTTCTCCTCGACCAGTTGCCTGATCTGTTCGTCGTAGTCGCTGCTCTTGGAGATTGCTTTGTTGAATATTGTCGGATTGGACGTGATTCCCAACAGGCCCTGCTCTGTGACACGTTTCTTCAGCTCGCCGCGCACAATCATGCCCCGGGTAAGATTGTCCATCCAGTAGCTCTGTCCGTAGTCCCTGAGCTTGAGTAGATTGTTCATTGTTCCTCCATCCCACGCATGTTTCACGAGTGATGAGTCATGAGTCGCGGATGATGAGCCAAGCGTACCGGTGGTTTGACATCACCTTCATCGATCACCGTCCTGTCACTCATGACTCATCATCCATCACTTTTTTAAGAGTTTCTTGGTTTTCGCGATGATGTTTTCCACGGTGAGTCCGTAATGCTTGAAGTTTTCCTGGTAGGGGGCGCTGGCGCCGAACGTAGCGATGGCGATGACATCGCCGGCATCGCCTACCCATTCATGCCAGCCTTGCGCTACACCGGCTTCGACCGCCAACCGGGCAGTCACGTTCGGCGGCAGCACTTCATCCCGATAGCTTTGCGGCTGTTCCCGGAAAAGCTCCCAGCTTGCCATGCTCACGACGCGCACGCCGATTTCGTCCTGTTGCAGCTTCTCCTGGGCCGCGAGAATCAGCGGCACCTCAGAGCCGCTGGCAATCAACAGCGCGCGAGGCACTTTCCCCTTTTCCCGCGAGAGAACATAAGCGCCCTTCAGAACGCCTTCGGCTCCGGCCAGCTTGCTCCTGTCGACGATCGGCAGATTCTGACGGCTGAGCACCATCATGGTCGGGCCCGTTGTGCGCGCAAGTGCGGCGCGCCAGGCGTAGGAGACCTCGTTGGCATCGGCGGGCCGGATGACGCACATGTGCGGCATAGCCCGGAGCGAAGCAAGTTGCTCCACGGGCTGGTGTGTCGGTCCATCTTCGCCCAGGCCGATCGAATCGTGGGTCATCACGTAGATGGCGGGCAGCTCCATCAGTGCAGCCAGCCGGATCGCCGGACGGGCGTAATCGGTGAAGATGAAAAACGAAGCGGCGAACGCGCGCACCCCGCCGTGGAGGACGATGCCGGAGCTCGAGGCGCACATGCAGTGCTCGCGCACTCCCCAGGCAATATTGCGGTTCGCGCAGGCGCCCTTCTCGAAATAGGATGTGTTCTTCATCAGCGTCTTGGTGGACGGCGCCAGATCGCCGCTGCCGCCGATCAACCAGGGGAGCCGGTCCGAAAAGGCGTTGAGGATCTTGTTCGAGGCCGAGCGCGTCGCCATGGGGCCGTCGGATGGTTTGAAAACGGGGATATCTTTGTCCCACCCGGGAGGAAGATCGCCGCGCAGCGCCTGCTCGAATTCCCGCGCCGGCTCCGGGAACGCCTTTCTGTAAGCGCTGAATTTCGCCTGCCACTCTGCCTCCCATTTCCGTCCCCGATCCACCGCTTCGCGCATGTGCTGGAGCGCGCGGTCCGGCACCAGGAATTTTGCCTCTTCCGGCCAGCCGTAGAACTTTTTGGCGAGCCTGACCTCTTCCTCGCCCAGAGGAGAACCGTGCGCCTCGAAGGTATCCTGCATGTGCGGGGCCCCATAGCCGATGTGTGACTGCACGATGATGAGCGACGGCCGCTCTTTTTCCTCGCAGGCCTGCTGAAGGGCCGAACTCAGAGCTTCCAGATCATTGGCCTGGTCGCCGATATCCTGGACGTGCCACCGGTAACCTTCGAAGCGCCGCGCCACATCATCCGAGTAAGAGAGTTCGGTGGGCCCTTCCAGGCTGATGTGGTTGTTGTCGTAGACCCAGATCAGTTTTCCCAGGCCAAGGTGTCCGGCAACCGAGGCGGCTTCGTTCGATGCGCCTTCCATCAGATCTCCATCACTGCAAAACGCATAGGTGAAGTGATCGACAATGTCGTGGCCATCCCTGTTGAACCTGGCGGCGAGGTGAGCTTCGGCCATCGCCATCCCCACGGAGTTCATAATCCCCTGCCCCAGGGGTCCCGTGGTGGTCTCCACTCCGGGGGTCAAACCATATTCGGGGTGGCCGGGAGTCTTGCTGCCCCACTGCCGGAAGTTCTTGATATCCTCGAGCGTCAGACTATAGCCGCTCAGATACAGCATGGCATACAGCAGCATCGAGGCGTGGCCGCATGAGAGGATGAAACGGTCTCGATTGAACCAATCGGGATTGCCGGGATTGAAGCGGAGAAATCTCCGCCAAAGGACATAAGCCAGCGGGGCCAGGGCCATCGGCGTGCCCGGATGGCCTGAGTCGGCTTTCTGGACGGCATCCATCGCCAGAGTGCGGATCGTGCAGATCGTCAAATCCTCGATCGACATGCTCTCAAGATTGCCCATAGACCTCGCTCCTTCATCATCAGGCATCGATAGGTTCAGACTAGTGTAACATCAAAAAAATCTCAACGCAGAGGGCGCCGGGCACAGAGAGGAAATCCATGCTTTTCTCCGCATGCCCTGCGCCCTGTGCGTCGAGATTCTAGATGTGTTTCCGCGAGAGGCCGTCTTCCTGATAGAGGAGCAGCACCGGCTCGCTGTTGACGATGGTCTCGAGAACGACGTCGCGCTGCCATAGTCGGCGCAGGTGGGCCAAGGTCTTTTCTGCGTACTCCAACTGCAGGTCGCGGCCGTCGTGGTAGTGCTTGAGATACAAGGTGTGGTTGTGGCTGTAGTCGGAATCCTCCACTTTGATCACGGGCATGCCGTTCACACCCACGTTCTTCAGGAGCGTCTCCTTGACGGCGCGCCATTCCGCCTCGTCGGAAACCCGGCTGACCACCAGATCCTCGTCGCGCTTTTCGAACTCGAAGAGGTTCAGCTCGCGCATGAGCTGCTCGCCGAGGTGCCGGCGCAGAAACGAGGTATCCCGGTCGGCTTCGCGCACTTCAAATAGCAGGCGGGTGCCGGGGAAGCGAGCTGCTTTTTCAGCCTCTTCCTTCTTCACGTTCCCTTCTTCCCCGCGCCTTCCGATATCTTCCCAAACGCGCAAGCCGATGTGGTACGGGTTGAATCCTTTGGGGAAGGGCCGCACGACCTGGTTGTGGCGCACGATGAATTCGAGCTGCAGATCCTGGGGCAGGTTCAGGCTGTCGAGGATGCGCTTGTGCCAGTAGGTTGCCCAACCTTCATTCATGATCTTGGTTTCAATCTGAGGAATGAAGTACTGAGCTTCCTCGTGCACGATCGTGAGCACGTCCTTTTCCCACTCGGCCAGGTAGGGATTGTGGTCACGTATAAAAAGCAGCAGATCCTCGTCGGGCACGAGCGGGACTTTGTGCAGATCGGGCTCGACGTACGGCTGGCGGCGGTGGATCCTGGCGAACTTGTCGGCAGGCGGGCATGCCTGGTCGAGGAGTCGCCGGCGCTCCTCCTCCAGGGTAGGCTTGCGCACGGCAAGGTTCCGGCGGCACTGCAGCGAGACGGCGTGCGCGGCATCCAGCATGCCTTCGACTTTGTCCAGCCCTATGCTCGGGTCTTCGATGTATGCCCGGATGCGGCCGCCGTGGACCTTGAAGGTGGCCTGCGTGTACTCCGGGCGTGTGGTACGAAAAGTAAAATTGTTTTTGAAGAAGTCGTTGTGGGCATAGACGTGGGCAATCGTCAGAATCTGCAGGAGCAGGGAGTTGTCGCGCATCAGGTAGGCAAGCGCCGGGTTAGAGTTGATGACCATCTCGTAGGGAAGGCCGGAGACCCCGTAATCGTAAAGAGTCTTGAGCTTTTCGAAAGCCTTGCCGAAGGACCAGTGCGGATAGTGCGCCGGCATCCCCGAGTAGGACATATAGGCCAGCATCTGGTTGTGATCGCACATCTCGAATTCCTGAGGGAAGCAGCTGAGGCCGAATTCATTTACCTTCTCTCGGATGCGGGCGTCCCACTTTTCCAGATCTTTGATGTCGTAAAGCGGAGCCATGTCGCAACTTCCTCACTGTTCTGCCGCGCGATCCTTTGCGAGAAATGCCTTGAAGCTCGGCCACACATCTTCCTTGCGCTCGATAAGCATCGTGTGAAAGTTGCCGGCTTCGAGACGGCTGAAGATCTTCATCATGGAGTTCTCGTAATAGCTCATGCCCTGCGGCTTGATCTCGCCGTAGCCGAAAAGGTTGGACACCTGGCAGAGCTCATCTGCGCTCTGCAATGCGGCAGCATTGTCGGAATCGAAGTTGTCTCCATCGGAGCAGTGGAACACGTAAATATTCCATAGCGACGGGTGATAGCGGGCCTCGATGATTTCGAGCGACTTTCGGTAACCTGAAGAAACAAAGGTCCCGCCGGATTCTCCTTTGTGGAAGAATTCTTCTTCGGTCACTTCGGCGGCCTCGGTATGGTGGGCGATGAACACCGTCTCAACGGTGCGATATTTAGTGGCGACGAACTGCGACAGCAGGAAGAAAAAGCTGCGCGCGAGGTACTTCTTCATGGTGTCCATGGAACCGGAGGTATCCATGATGGCAATCACCACCGCATTAGACTCCTTCTTGGTATCCGTGATCATGTGGCGGTAGGTCAGATCGTCGTCGTGAAACGGAAAGCGCGTGCGCGTATCGTCCGGCCCGCGGCGCGTGGCATGCTGGCGCCGCACCCTGGCTTTGACCGTGCGCCGCTTGTCCAGTCGAACGCGGATCCCTACCTGGCGATAGCCCTTCCTGCGGCTGATGCGTTCCGCCTCGATTTCGCGCAGCTTCTTGCGCTCGAGGTCGGGCAGCTCGAGGTCTTCAAACATGATCTCGATCAACTCATCCAGGGTGACGTCTGTTTCATAATAGTCGACGCCGGGCTGATCGCCGGCCTGGCCTGCGCCATCCCCTTTTCCACCGGCCTTGCCGATCGTTTGCCCGGGCTGCTCATCGCCCTGTCCTTCCCCTACACCCGGAGCGTTTTCGCCGTGGATAAAGCGATACTCCTTGATCCCGCGGATCGGCACCTTGATGATCCGGTCCCTGTCGCGCCCGATAATCGACTCTTCGGCGATGATGTCGGCGATGTTATCGCGGATGGATTCCCGGACCTTCTGCCGATGGCGCAGGCGGTCGCCTGCAGAGCGGTCGCTGTGCTCGGCTTCAGACTGGCGAAAGGGTCGGAAGATGGTCTCCGAAAAAGGTTTCATGATACAGGCTCACTCAGGCGCGGCCATGAGGCGCACGCGCCGGTTTCACAGAGCGACCGCCCCCGTGCCGCCTCAGTCTTTCCACAGATTGTTGGCGGCGTACTTCAGGACGACGTCGACGCAGCTGTGGCAGTAGCCTATCTGCATCAGGTTCTGGACCATGGCACTGTACTTTTCCGACTGAGCCTCGTCCCGGGTACGTGCTTTGGTGATGATGCGGCTGATGTCGCGCACCGAAGTCATCAGCTTTCTTTCGATGGCTTCCTTGAGAGGTTCATAGCTGGTGTAACTGACCCTTTCGTTGCGGCGTGCCGACGCCCACAGATAGGCGATCACCTCCTGGCGGAACCCTTCCGCCGCGGAGCCGATGATCGCGATCTGCTCTTCAATCGATTTGAGGAATCCCTCGTCCGCCTGCAGCTCCTCCTTGGTGTTTCTATCCTTCACCTTGGTCTTGTTGACATAGGCCTCAGCATGGTCGAGGTAGTTCTGGAACAGCGATTCGGCCTGCTCTTGGTATGAGTAGACGAAGGCCTTGGTAATCTCCTTCTCGAGAATCTCCAGGTATTCCTTGTGCAGAATATCCTGGAGGAAGTCCAGGTACTGCTTGCGCGTATCGTCGGGAAGGTCGGCTTCCTTGGTCATGTTGATCAGGGCCTCGCGCACATTGATCGGGTTGATGCAATTCCCCGCCGCATTATCCGACAGGGCATTGTCGAGCGCCTTCATGATGAAACGAGTGGAGATGCCGCTCATCCCTTCGCGCTTGGTGTCATCGCGCAGTTCCTGCATGTCGACCTTCTTGGTCTTGCCCTTTTCGACCACCTCCTCACCGTTGTAGAGCTTGAGTTTGGTGCGCAGGTCGCACTTCGCACTCGGCTCGAGGCGTGTCAGGATGGCGAACATCGAGGCGACCTCGAGCGTGTGCGGGGCAATGTGGGCGTGGAAATCAGAATGCCGAATGATCTTCTGGTAGATTTTCACCTCTTCGGAAAGCCGCAGGTTGTAAGGCACCTTGATCACCACGATGCGGTCGAGGATAGCTTCGTTCGTGTGATCGGATCTGAACTTCTGCCACTCGGCTTCGTTGGAGTGCGCGACAATCACCGTATCGACGTACACCATGCCGTGGCGGCCGGGTGCCGGTATGACCTTCTCCTGCGTAGCCGTGATCATTGCATGGAGATACTCGGTTTCGTTTTTAAAAACCTCGATAAACTCCACCATGCCGCGGTTGCCGACATTGAGCGCGCCGTTCAGATCGAGAACGCGCGGATCCCCCTCCGAATAGAGGTCGAGCTTTGAGATGTCCTCGCTGCCGATCAGCACCGAGGTGTCCTGGTTGTTGGGGTCTACCGGAGGCACCACGCCGATGCCGACCCGGTTACGCTTGGAGAAGAATTTGGTGATTACTGGGACCTCTTCATAGCGCCCGCCGAACTCTTCCTTAAGCCGGAAACGACAGACCGGACACAGGTCTCCTTCGATGTGAACGCCGAGCATTTTTTCAAACTCGCGCCGGAGGTGGCGTGGTATCAAGTGCAGCGGCTCTTCCCCCATCGGGCAGCCCTCGATGGCAAAAAACGCCTCGCTGTCCTCCAGTCCACGCTCCAGTTTCTCCACGAGCGAGCTCTTGCCGGATCCGACAGGCCCCATCAGGTAGAGCACCTGGCGGCTCTCCTCGCCTTTCAAGGCCGCCGAATGGAAGTAGCGGACGATCTTGGAAAGCACATGCTCGATGCCGAAGAACTCGTCCTCGAAGAAACTGTAAACCTTGAGCGATTCATCCTTAAAGAGCCTTTTGGTACGAGCATCGTCGATATCGCCGATGTCGCGCGATCCTGCGCTTGTGATGACATCGTACAATCGCGCGTGTGTCAGTTTCGTAAGACCAGGGTTATCCCTCAGCTGATCCAGGTACCCGAGGAATGTTCCGCGCCAGACATGTCTCTCCCGCGTGTCCCGATCCTCCTGGATCATTTTCCCGAACTTGCTGGTAACTTGCTCCATCTCCGCTCCTTTGGTATTTCTGCCTAGCCACTCACCCAAGCCAGCAGCTACCTACGTATATAGATGCATATCGAGGTCCCGGTGATTCATAAGATTTCGCTCATAGAAATCAAGACACACGGATGCCCACCCCCGACAGGATCTCGAGCGGAAACAGCGTGCCGCCCGGATTGGGATGTAGTGGAGCGCTGTGAGGAACAACCTCGAGAGAAGCCTCGCTTCTCTTCCGGTTTAGCTGCGGAACGGTCTACGAACATCCATGGAAAAAGGTTAACATCCGTGGATTAGAGGGTCAAGTGGAACCATCGCAGGGCGCAGCCGGCACGGAACCCCCAAAACCTTCCCTCCGGCTCGCTTCATGCCGTCCTCAACCGATGTTTGATCTCCCGCATCCTAGTTCGCCGGCAATACCACGCTCGGTGTTTCCCTGGATTCCGGCACGGATCCCTGAGGCTGGGTTGCGGCGCGCGGTCCAAGAAGATCCGCAAGCTCCTCCTTTTTTACGGTTTCACGCTTGAGCAGCGTTTCGACAAGACGATCCAAGATGAAAACAATCGCCGGCGCGGCTGCCTTGGCTCGTTCAAACAGATCGCGCACACGGCTGGCCCCGACACCCACGAACATTTCCACGAACTCGGAGGCGCTGATGTTGAAGAAAGGAACGCCGGCCTCTCCGGCCACGGCCCGAGCCAGAAGCGTTTTTCCAGTGCTGGGTGCGCCTACCAGGAGGATGCCGCGGGGAATGCGCGCCCCCAGGTCGTGGTACTTCTGCGGGTGGCGGAGAAAATCCACTTCCTCTTCCAGCTCCGCTTTGGCCTCGTCCACGCCGGCCACGTCCGCAAAAGTCACAGCCGGCTGATCTGCCTTGTACTGCCGCGCCTTGGAGCGACCGAAGCTGAAAATCCCGGATTGCCGCTGAGTCGCCTGCCGTCCCATCCAAACGAAAAAGAGAACCAGGAGCAGAAGACTGAGAGTCTATTCTGGATTTTGGATCGACAATCGCGGCTGCCGGTAACCCCCAGCTCAGAACATCCTCGACTTGGAGGCGTTTTAGTCCGGAATCCGAGATCCGAGATCCGACTTCGTCAACCGATATCGGCCAGCTAGTTCTGATAGAAGATCAGAGTATGAGCAGGGATGGCGGCATCGTCGATCTCGTCACCGCTGACGATGCGGCCGTCGGGAAAACGATAGAAAGTGGAAGGGTAATTCCATTTGATGCCGGCAATGCTGGACGGCGGCCTGCGTGACCTCACATAGCCGCCGTAGATGTATCCCACGAGCACGCGCGTACCCTGCGGCAGCCGATCCAGGAGGGCCTGCGAAGCCTTGCTGCTTCTGAGATCGCGCCCTGTCCGTATCAGCCCGTTCGGCAGAAAGTAAATCGTCGATTCCCGGTCGAAGACCTCGCCTGCCAGTGCTTGCGCGCTATCGCCGTCTTTGCCGATCTCGAGAAAGCCTTCCATGGAAGGTTCGTTCTCGCTTTCGCCTTCGGCTACCAGGACGCGCGTGCCCTCGGGAATCCTGTTCCAATCCTGGATCTGGTCGCCGCGCAGCTTCCTGCCGTCAGGAAAGACATAGGTAGTATCGGGCTGGTTATACCTCTCGCGCGCGATGTGCCACGGGGTCCAGTTCCTGGAGACGAGGTTCGATTCCGCCGGGACCTGGACCGCGGGCGCCGGTGCGCGCGCCGATGCAGCGGCAGCGGAGGCCACCGGGCCTGGCGCATAGAGAAAGTGATAAAGCTCGGCGTCGGCCACGACCAACCGTCGTGCTTCAACATCCGCATCATGCTCGGGTTTGGCTGCCAATCCCAGTTTCAACCTGACATCGGCACGCGCAAAGATCATGCCACATCGCTTGCGCCCACGGTGATCGTTGAGATGAAACCGGTTCGGGCGTCCGTAGGCCACCATCGAGTGAGTAAGCACGCGCTTATCGGCGATCCGGTACGTGCGCTGGAGCATGCGCAGCAGGTCGCCCAGCGCCGCGTATTGAGCCTCGTTGATTTCCCGATCGTGATAGCCGACGACCTCGATGCCGAGGGCATAGTTGTCGATGTTGCGATGCCCTTCCCACATGCTCCTGCCCGCATGAGTCGCGATCTTGGCGCGGTCGATGATGCGCAGCACTCTGCCGTTGGTCTCTACGAAATAGTGTGCCTCCCCCCGCCGCCACAACTTGTCCAGCGAACCCGCCTCCGCTCCTTCCGTCGTGTGGAGCACGATGTAGAGAGTATGCGGCCGCAACGGCCGGCGCTTGTTTTTCGGGCTGAGGTGATCCGTAATCTTGAGCTCTGTGGCGGCACTCGTGCCGGCAGCCTCTGCGCGTCGTAACGCCGCCGGAAGCGTGAGGATGGCGCCAAGCCCCAATCGCATAAGCTCCCGCCGCGTGGTCTTTTCTGCGGTCGTTCCCATTGCCGTACCCTTCGCCGAGCTGCCTTTCTAACAGATACACCCCGGCACTTCAAGCGCGGAACACGGCACGAGCTGTGGAATGTCGCATTCTTGCCTGGAGATAATTGTTGTCTCGTGATGATAAGAGGGGTAACTTCGCGTCTGATATGGGATCCAGTGAAGGCTTACTCAAGGACAAATCCTGGAGACCCTGAGCCTTCGGCGAGTACACGTGACAAGCACCGCTGCTGTCATAACCCGCTCCTCCAGTCGCAGGATCGCGGTTGGCACCCTGCTGTGGTCTCTGCTTATCCTGCCTCGCTGGACGGGATACGCTCAGACAAACGGCGTGAAAGTCGAGCCACTGATTCTCCCTTTGCCGTTATCGGTGGAATGGAGCGAGTCTCTGAATCCCTGGGCTCAAAGCAAGCTGGTCACCGATCGCTTCAAGCTCCTGGCCGGCACGAAAAACGTCAAGCTGCAGTTCTCCGATCAAGCCCCCGATTTTCTGAGCGGAAAGCAGTTTCAAGGGTTTCCAGGGGGTTATCAGCTCACAGAGTTCTCCCTCTCAAGAAAATGGGGAGCAGTCCATGGATTCCGGAGCCTCCGCTACAATTCGCGTCTGGTGTCGCCCGAGTTCGCCCGCACCATCACCGGGGCCGGAGTGGAGACGCCGAAGGCTGTTTTCGGCACGCGCCTGTCTGCCTATTTCCTGCAGGCCACTCCCACCTCGCAAGCCCGGAGGTCCAACAGTAATTCTCTGGCAGGATCGGACGGTTCTCAGATTGGCGTCACTGTGGTGCGCGAGCTGAGGAAGGGCACCACCCTCCAGGCCGAATGGGTTCAGGCTCGTTATGCACTCCTCTCGTCCGGCAACCGAAACGGTCTCGCCCGGGGGGCGCATCGCGGCTTGCTGGTCAGGCTCGACGGCTCGCTTGCCCGGACCGATTTCAACTTCGCCTATGTTGCAAGGGATGAAGGCCTTGCCGATCCCGCAGCGCCGGTGTATGGACCTGCACAACGGGGTTTCCGGCTGGATGTGAGCCGGAAGATGAAGCGGCACCATTTTCAATACGGCGGCCAGTCAAATAGCCAGGGGGCGGCTCCCGCGCTAGGGTGGGTGGTCCGGGATGTCTCGGAGAACAGCTTGCGCTGGACCTATGTTCACCCGCGGCTGCCTCAGATTTCCGCATCACAAGGCTGGAGCCGGCTGACGGTGGCAGGCAGACGGGAGGAAGAAAAAACTTTTCGGCTCTCCCTCGACAAGTCGCTCCGGCGACTCCATGCCAGCCTCGCCTACCTCCGCGGAGTGCGCGCCGACGCTGGATCGGCGCTCCTACTGTGGGAGCGCGCTGTTCTCTCCGGCGATGCCACTATCGAGATCCGCCCGAATCGCAGTCTCCACATGCGTTATGAAACGAGCGGGTTGAGGCAGCACATGCTTCTACAGGTCGTATCCACTTCCAGCCTGCAGTTCGATACGCGCATGAACGTGGGGGGAGACAAACTATCGCTGGCTCCGGCGTTCGACCTCCGCCGGCAGGAGGGCAGTTCGCCTGCTCTCGGTCTGACAGCGGCACGCATCCTGCTATGCACCATGGTCAAACTGCCGCGCCGGATCCCCGGAACCGACTTTCTTATCAACTTTGCGTTCAATCACGTCAGTTCATCGGGATACGCGAGCTGGAATCACGCCGAGCTGACGATGCGATGGAGTTTCAAACGCTTTTGAACCCCACAGATCAAGCGGATCACTACCTCTTAAAGAGGTCCAGAAATGCCTGCCGGTGGCTGTTTTCGGGTTTGGGAGGAGCTGCGCCACTTCCTTGTTTTTCAACCAGGACCTTGGCTTCGAAGAAGGGACAGAGGTTATTGGCGCTCTTGTTGGGTACGCGCACTTCGATGGGCTTGACACACTCGTTGCGCGCGGAAGGATCGAAGTTCAGACAGTTTCGACACGTGTGCAGATCCGTCCCGCAATTCTTGCACTGGTCCGTTACCTTGATCTGATCGGTAACCTGGATTTCCGCGGCACAATTGTTACAGCGAGTGATCAAATGGAAGCGCGTTTCGATGCGGGCACCGGCACCTTTGGGACGCGGCGGCGGTTTGGGTTTCCTCTCGCGGTCCTCATCCTGATAACCATGTTGACGATACTTTCTGCTCATTTTCCTCCTTAAAGACATTGTGCTGGAGAAGACCTGCAAGGACGGGATTCACCAGATATGATACACATCCCCGACGATGCGGTCCAGACGTTCCAGAACGCGATCGGATGAAACCCGGTGACAGGCGCAGCGTCGCCGGGACAACTTCGCCTTCACCCGCCATGACTCACTGATAATTCCGGGCCTGCCGCCGACTATCGGCGGACGTTGATCCCGGAGCAACTCTTGTACTGCGAAGATAGACACCAGTGGTGAACAGCCTGCTGGTGTCAGGATTCGGCGACCTCAACCCTCCCCAGGGCATCGGTTATGGCGGTTTCCCCTCGTCCGGGAAGCTGCAGTCATGAGTCGCCACTTTCTTTGCGGAGGGTGGGCATGCGGCGTTCAGTGCGCCGGACCTGTCATAGCCTGTTGATTCAACTGGGAACAATCCCGCTCAGGATCTTGCTTAACTTTGAGACGGTTTAGCGGAAACCACCAGGCACACTCTGCTGCACGAACGTCGCAAGACCAATCCTGAACGGCTCGCTTGGACTACATGTGTCGCTCTAGTGCGTCGCGAAATACTGGATCAGGTCGCGGACCTGCTTCCCACCTTTCCGGACCACGGTGGTTGTATTATACGGCTGCGAATGAGCTTTACGCAAATTACAGGCTTTGCGCTGTTCCGAGGCTAGACGCGTTGTTTGCTAAAACAGAATTGTATTTTGGCCCAAATCAGGGTGCTACGTCCACAACTTTTATCGGAGCCCGTGTGATTCAGACACTGCGAGCAGGTGCGTCGAATGGCAGGGCGCGGCATAGCCGCATGCAAGATATCTCAACGTAGAGCTCCTGCGACGACTATCGTCGCCGTTCATTGAGAAAAGAAACTTTTAGTTATTCGCGCCGCGAGGGGAACCTATGGTGAATATATGGTGAATACATATTGAATTCGCGGCCCTCCTGGCGGAGGTTTCCGGAGCGTGCGCTGAGATCGCGCAGACCGCAGAACCTATAAGGTTCTTTCGCGTCGGGCAAGGTTGCGGCGGTCAGTAGTGCGCACAACACGAATGGAGCCCTGGAAAAGGGGACGCGGCCGAGCTTTGCGTCCCCCCTTCGCAGCAACTCCAATTCCCGATTAACGGATTACTTCTTCTTTGTGGCGGCGGGCTTTGGCGCACTCGCAGGGGATGCCTTCACCAAGGTCGCGATGTTCTGGCCGTTCGCAACCACGTAGTGCAGGGTCACCTTGGCGCCTTTCGCCAGGTCGCCCTCTTTCTTGGTATCGGCATTCAGAACAAAAGTCGTCGTTACATCTTTGCCAGCCATTTTGTGGGTAAGGACCAGGCTCGAGGCGTCGACGGAGTCGATCGTTCCCACCGCCTGCTTCGTGGTCGGCTTGGGGGCCGGCTTGACGGTTTTGGGAGCCTGAGCGAGGGCAACAGCAGACACGAGCAAACACAATCCGATCATTACAGCAAATACTCTTTTCATACCTTGTTCTCCCTTGACTATCGGTTCAGTTCCGCGCGTGAGCTTATCAGCCGGATCATTAAGGCAGGATTAAGGGCAGGTTATTTTAATTTAATTCGATAACTCTGGAGTCTTGGGATCGCGGTCAGTCTGTTTAAAACGACTCGCGATTTTTCAGAGTCGGCCACGAATCGCACGAACCTCACGAAAATCGCAATCCGTGTAATTCGCGCCCTTCGCGGCTGCTTTTGTATGCTCGGAACTGCAGAAGTCAGTCCTGCAACCGGGCCAGCTCCGTCTGGAGCTTTTCCCATTGTTCCATGAAGGATGCCAGCTCCTGCCGGAGCTGCTCATGTTCCTCCATCGTGGCCCGAAACAGCGTATAGTCGCGATAGAGTTCTTCGGAGGCGAGCCTCTGCGCCAGGGCGGCGATGCGCGTCTCGTGGGTGTGAATCGCGGATTCAAGTCCTTCAATCTTCTCCGTCAGCTGTTGAATCTTGTAGGGATTGACTTTCTTCCTCGCGCGCTCGCGGGATACTTCCAGCTCGCGGCTCCGTGCCGCGGCTTCGGACACTGACCCGGTCTGTGGCTCCGCTTCTTCCTCCATCTTCTTTTTGAGCAGGTAATCCTCATAGTTGCCGAGATAGGACGTCGCCGTGCCGCGGCCGACCTCGAGCACCTTCGTTGCCAACCCGTCCAGGAAATAACGATCGTGGCTCACAAACACGAGCGTTCCGCCATATTCGCGCAATGAGTCCATGAGAATGTCTTTGGAGCGGATGTCCAGGTGGTTGGTGGGCTCATCCAGGAGCAGACAGTTGGCGGGTGAGAGCAGGAGCTTGCACAGCACGAGGCGGCTTCGTTCACCACCGCTCAGCACCGCGACTTGTTTTTCGACCGTGTCGCCGGAGAACAGAAAACAGCCGAGCAAGGTGCGTAGTTGGGGCACGATGTAGTGAGGCGCGACCTCAAACACCTCTTGCCAGACCGTCTTTTCGGAAGTAAGAAGGTCATCCTGGTCTTGGGAGAAAAAAGAGACCAGGACGTTGTGCCCCTCCCGGCGCATTCCGGACATCAACGGCAGTCTCCCGGCAAGGATCTTCATCAAGGTGGACTTTCCCGCACCGTTGGGTCCGACCAGTGCGATTCGATCCCCCTTCTCGAGATTGAGATTCAGATCCCGGAATACGACGGTTGCGCCGTAGCCGGCGGTGACGCCCGCCAATTCGAGGACTACCCGCCCCGTCCGCGGTCCTTCCGGGAATCGGAAATGAATCGGCTTGACTTCCGGAGGCAACTCGATCCGCTCCATGCGTTCGAGGTCCTTGAGTCGGCTCTGAACCTGCGCCGCCTTGGTCGCCTTATAGCGGAACTTGTCGGCGAAGGCCTTGATACGGGCGATCTCCTGTTGTTGCGCTTCATAGGCCGCGATCAACTGCGCCATCCGTTCCTCTCTTTGCCGGACGAAGTCCTGGTAGTTGCCCCTGTAGAAATGGACCGCCCGGTTACGGATCTCCAGGACCCGCTGGATCGTGGCGTCGAGAAAGTACCGGTCGTGGGAAACGAGCACGAGCGCGTGCGGATAATCCTGCAGGTATCCTTCAAGCCAGTTGCGGGATTCCAGGTCGAGATGATTGGTCGGCTCGTCCAGCAACAGCAGGCTCGGTTGCTGCAGCAGCAGCTTCGCCAGCGCAATGCGCATCTGCCAACCGCCGCTGAATTCATCGCACTGGCGGAGCCAATCGCCCTGCGAAAAACCGAGACCGTTCAGAACAGCACCGACCCTGGCTTCCAGGGCATACCCTCCATGGAGGCGGAACTGCTGCGTCAGGGACGAGTAGCGCTCTGTCGTCCTGTCATACTCGGGACCGGAGTGCTGCATTCCGGCCAGTTCGTGCTCCAACCGGCGGCACTCCTGCTCCAGGCCGCGCAGTTCCTCGAACACCGACAGGGCTTCCTCGAAAACAGTGCGGCCCCGGACGAAAAGGCCGTCCTGCGGGAGATAGCCGAAGCTCAAATCCCGCGAGCCGACAACCTCGCCCTCATCGGGTGGGAGCATGCCGGCCAGCATCTTCATGAGCGTCGATTTTCCGGTTCCGTTGTCCCCTACCAACCCGATGCGATCCCGCTCGTTGATCTGGAAATCCAGCGCGCGGAAGAGCCAGTCGCCGCGGAAAGCCTTGCCGAGGCCCTTGATTTGAAGCATCATTCCCTCGAAAATCCATTAGTTTAACAAAAACGGATGTCAGGACTTGAAAATTTCGCTTTTCACGCAAGTGCCCGATGGAGGCCGGATTTCTGAAAAGCGAAATCCTCAAGGCAGGATACCTGAGGGCGCAGCATATCGTGGTCGTACCTGGTACAAAGGCAGTGGCTCTGGTCAGCGGCGGCATAGATTCGAGTACCACCCTGGCGTTGGCCCGCAGAGAAGGATTCGAAGTCTATGCTCTGACCTTTGACTATGGCCAGCGCCACCGTTGCGAACTGGAAGCAGCTCGCCGTGTCGTGTCCTCCCTCGGGGTGACGCGACATGTCATTGCCAGGATCGACCTGCGTGTTTTCGGCGGCTCCGCGCTCACGGCAGACATCGAAGTCCCCAAGGGACGGCCCGCAAAACGACTGCCCGCGGAAATACCCGTGACCTACGTGCCGGCGCGCAACACGATCTTTCTCAGTTTTGCGCTGGGATGGTGTGAGGTGTTGCAGGCGCAGGATATTTTCATCGGAGCCAACGCCGTCGATTACTCCGGATACCCGGATTGCAGGCCCGGCTTCCTCGAACAATTCGAGCGCCTGGCCCAACTCGCCACCAAGGCCGGCGTGGAAGGTAGAGCGCGTTACCGTATTCATGCGCCCCTGCTCGACTTGAGCAAGGCCGCGATCATCCGGGTTGGTCATGATGCCGGCGTAGATTTCTCCCTCACGCACAGCTGCTATGATCCCACGCCGGAAGGGCTCGCCTGCGGCTCCTGCGACTCCTGTACGGTGCGGCGGCTTGGTTTCATGGAATCGGGCATCACAGATCCGACGCGGTATGCAGACCTCCGACATCCGGCCTGACCAGGAGTCAGGAGTCGGGGGCCAGAATGACGGCTATCAACGAGGGGCGTGATTGCCCACCCAGGTCATTATGGGGATAATAAACTCACCGGTGCCGGTAAAGCTCTTTACCGGGATCTTGACATCTCTACCGGAGATCATTCCCGAAGTCCAAGGGCGCCTCACCGACCGGTATGGTTCCGTCGACCTGGCCAGCGATGCTTTTCCCTTCGAATTGACGCACTACTATGACGGGCAAATGGGCAGTCCGATCATCCGCAGTTTCCTGGCCTTCCGTACGTTGATCGCTCCGACGGCGATTTCATCCATCAAAAGAGCCACCAACGACCTGGAAGCGGCCTTCGCAGTTGAGCACCGACAGGTGCAGCGGCCGGTAAATCTTGATCCCGGCTATCTCGAAGAGTCGAAGATCATCCTGGCTTCAACAAAGAACTTCTATCATCGTATCCTGCTCTCGGACGGCATCTATGGTGAAGTGACTCTCCACTATTCGGCAGGGTCGTGGCAGGCCTTCCCTTGGTCATTCCCGGATTTCCGCAGCGGCCGCTACCATGAGTTCTTCACACGACTCCGATACATCTATCGGGAACAGTTGAAGGCGCTGCCGGGCAGCGGGGAGCGGACATAAGCCTGAGCTGAGATTCCGGAGCGTGGGCTAAATAGAGGAACCTGCCCACAAGCGTTTAGAGGCCCCCTCACCTTTTTCCTCCCTCACACCTGTGGACAAGTTCCGTGCTATCAACCTCCATTGCGGGAGGTGCCCCAAAGAATGCAGGCAACCCCACGGTCTTGAAACGGTTGATGTTAGGGGCGTTGCACCCCTTTGATCACAGAAATCGGTCCATCCTTGGACTTCGTTGCCCACCAGGTGCGGCGCTTAATGCGCCCAAGCGGAAGGCTACAGCAGGAAGCCAAGCTATATCTACTTGGCGTACGATAAGTTAACGGCACTCCCTGCAGCAAAAACGTGTCTTCTGCTTTTGCGCCTGAGAGAACTCATCCGTTGGATAGATCCGACATCTCCATGAATAACACAACTGGCGATTGAGATAAAGAAAGAAAAAAGATTGCATCGGCAGCATAAGAATTCGCATTCTCGCGCTTACACTTGCGATTACGTCAGCAGCCGCTCGAGTGCGGTCTAGCCTCCCGTCGGCGATCCCTGCAGCAGCGCTTCGCAGGCCAGCAGTTGCGGGCCGTTTTCCGTGCAGACTGCGTAGCGGGCTCTATCGCCCGCATACATGGTGACGCCCGCGTGTTCCCCCTTGGCGTTGAGCATGTAGAAATTAATGCCGAAGTTCGGATTGCCGTTTGCGTTGAGGAGCCGTTTCTCCACCGTGTTTTCTTTGATCCGCTTCAGCCCTTCCATGCCCGCGTCCTTGGGAGGAATGCCCTTGCGCATGGCTTCCAGGACGAGGAACGACGTGAGGTTATAGAGATTGGCCTCGCCCCTGCCGGTTGAGCCCACTGCGCCTATGGCGCCGTCCACATAGAGACCCGCACCCAGGATGGGGGAATCCCCTGCCCGCCCGGCTATTTTGAAGGCCAAGCCGCTGGTCGTCGTCACGCCGCAGATCTCGCCCTTGGCATTCATGCCATCGCAATTGATCGTGCCCCAGAGGTGCTCCAGATCGATCAATCCCTCGTTGGCCATCTCCAGCGCCGCCTTCAGGCCCGCCTCGACGCGCCTTTTCGGATCGAGGTAGTGGTCAGAGTCAGTGCGGCGCTTCCAATCCAGCCAGGCCCTGCGCGATCGCTCGGTGTTGAGGTCGTCTTCGATTTTGAATCCCAGGCTCCTGGCAAAGCTCTGTGCGCCCTTCCCTACCAGGAGGTGGTGGTCCGTATTGTCCATGACGGCTTTGGCTACGAGCGACGGAGTGCGCACTCCTTCCAGAGCCGCAACCCCGCCGGCACGCTTCAGCGGGCCATGCATGCAGCATGAATCCAGTTGCACCACGCCGTCGGCATTGGGCAGCCCGCCGTAGCCCACACTGTTGTCCTCCGGATCGAGTTCCACAATATTGACCCCGGCGATGACGGCGGCGAGAACGTCGGCTCCCTGTGTAATCATGGAAAATGCCTTCTCGACGCAGGTCTGCGTGCCTCCGTTCTTAAATCGGTGCCCATTGGCGGACGAAATCACGATCGGCCTGACGCCTTGTCGCGTCAGCACCGCAGGGGCCTGTCCGAAAACCTTGTGCGATGAGGCGGCCGCCAAGCCTGCAGCCGCGGTGGTGAGAACGAATTCCCGGCGTTTCATTTTCCCGCTCATCTTCATGCCTCCTGAGAGCCAAGCGAACGCGGGCCGCGCAACGCCGCGTTGTGCGATTCCGCGAGCAAATCCAGTCTGATATTTTGCATCACTCTATGTACGCAGAAGGGCCCCTGTCAATTTCTTTTACAGTCGATGCCGGCAAGGCGGACAGGAACATTCCGACCAACGGAAGCGGTGGCTATTTGCGAATCGGCCGGCGATAAGTTGGCCGGTCGGCCGGGCCGTCGTGCGGCTAGCGCTTGTGGGATCGGTCCGGAACCTCTTTTCTTACCTCGGCCTGCAAGGGTATCAGCAAACTCCGGCACCATCACACAACTGAGGATAACAATGCGCCAGGTGTGTTACCATAGCTTCATATTAGAATATTCTTATCATCGTCGTTGCGCATTTCGGTTCGTCTGCCGTCGCACGATGATGAAATAGCAACTGGAGACACAAGTCAATGAAGTCGCCCATCAGATTCATCCTATTGATAGGCTTCGGAAGCCTGCTGATCCTGATCGGTTTCCTGGTACTGAGTTCTTTTTGGAAGGCCGAACACCTCTACGACGAGATGGCGGCCATCCATGACGCGTACCGAAAAGCCGATTCCGTGCTCGATGGCATACATGCGAATGTCTACACGACCAGTATCATCGTGCGTGACTATCTTATGGATCCGCGTGTCGAGGCAATGGAACTCTATCGAAACGACTTGGTGACACTCCGCGCTTCCATGGAGAAACATCTGGCTGACCTGCACTCGATCGCCGGGACAGGAGACAGCGGCACTTTCGATCGCCTCCGTCGGGCGATAGATACTTATTGGAACTCGCGTGACTCCATTTTTGACTTGACTCCCCAACAGAAATCGAAAGAGGGTTTCAGCCTTCTGCGAAGCGTTATTCCCCACCGGCAGGCCGTCATTCTGCTCACCCAGGAGATCAATGATCTGAATGCGGCGAATCTCCAGAAAGAAGAGCAAAAGATAAGCCAGAGCCAGGCGGAATTCCGCCGCTACATGGTGGGTGTGTTTGTCGTTGCCTTGTCCCTGGCCCTGCTTATCGCGGGCATCAGTTGCTTCCATATTTCGCGGCTGGAGCGGAACTCCGAGAGGGAGCGCCGCAGGACCGAACAAACCGAACTGGAGCTGAGGGATCTTTCCCAAAAGCTGGTACAGGCCCAGGAAGAGGAGCGCAGATCGATTTCCCGGGAGTTGCACGACGAAATCGGCCAGATGCTGACCGGGCTCCGTCTGGAACTCCGCAACGTGGAAGAACTGCGCACGTCGGCCGGTCCGGATTTCATGGAGCACCTCGTCGAGGCCAAAGATCTGGCCGAGAGGTCCCTATGTTCCATCCGCGACCTGGCGATGGGATTGCGCCCATCTATGCTGGATGACCTCGGCCTTGGGCCGGCGCTGCAGTGGCAGGCCCGGGAATATGCGCGCCACAACGGCATACCCGCTAAGGTCGAGGTGGAGGGGGCGCTTGAGGGGCTGTCGGATAAGCTTCGCACCTGCGTCTACAGGGTAGTCCAGGAATCCCTGACCAATTGCGCCCGGCATGCGCACACCAAAAATGTGCGCGTCACGGTCCACAGCAACAACGGCAATCTTGCCATTACGATTCAGGATGACGGCGTCGGATTTGACCCCGCCGGCTCAGCGCGCCGGGGGATCGGGCTGGTCGGAATGGAGGAACGTGTGCGCGAGCTCGGAGGGACGATGAAGATTTCTTCGCAGCGGAACCAGGGAACCCGCCTGGAAATAGCCATTCCGATGATGCAGCAGCAGGCATCATGAGCAATATAGGAATCCTACTGGCCGATGATCATGGCGTGGTGAGAAAGGGGTTGCGGTTTCTGCTGGAACGCCAGCCCGGCATGGCGGTGGTAGGAGAAGCGAAGGACGGCCGGGAGGCAGTACGCCTCGCCGAAGAGTTGAATCCCGCGATCGTGATCATGGATATTGCGATGCCGCTGTTGAACGGGATCGAGGCGACCGCGCAGATTATCAAGCGCAATCCCGGGATCGGGATCATCGTTCTGAGCATGCACGCGGACGAAAGCTACCTCGTGCGCATTTTGACCGCCGGCGCCAAGGGATATCTGCTCAAGGATTGCGCAGAAATGGATGTGGTTCGAGCCGTCGAGGCCGTAGCCCAGGGCAAGCCTTTCTTCAGCCCGCAGATCGCGAAAACCCTGCTGGAGGACTACATGCGTCAACTGCAGGAGCGGGGGCTTGAAGATTCCTACGATCTGCTGACGGAGCGCGAAAAAGAAATCCTTCAACTGCTGGCCGAGGGAAAATCGAACAAGGAAGTCGCCACTATTCTCGGACTGAGCGTCTATACCGTTGAAACCCACAGGGCCCATCTGATGCAGAGGCTGAATCTCCACACCACCGCAGAGATCGTTCTCTATGCCGTCCGCAAGAAGATCCTTGTATGAGCGCGGCCGATGCTTGCCCCGCCTCCACGCACCCGGCGGTTCGAGGATCGCCGTCCACGAACCACATATGCTATTTGTGCGGTATCGTGATTTCTTCGATGCCCTGGCGGTCCTGGATATATCGGAACAGGTAGGTGTCCGGTGTTCCCATTTTCCTTCCCTGCAGAATCTCATCCACCTCGCCCGGCCCGTAATAGACCTGCAGATCCCGTCCGGAATAGAAACGCTCGATCGAAGCCTTGAGCCCCAGGGGATACAAGTATGCATGCCCATGCATTCGGGGTATCCGCGCCAGCACCAGCGTCGATCCGGTCGGCAAATCAGGGTAGCGCGCCTTGATTTGCCGAGGGATGGAATCGGCGATTTCACCCGCGGCCTTCCACTCGGCGATCCGAGCCCGCAGATCGGTCACGTAGTATCCTGCGAGCAGCAACAAGACCATGGCCGCCAGGGAAGGCGCGAGGATTCGGATCGTGCGGCTCGAGTCCGCTTTTGCTCGGAGGAAGCCCGCGGAAAGCAAGAGCGCGGCCAGCAATGCATAACCGATGGCGCTGGCATAGGCAAACCTGGCAGCAAAGCCCGTGATCATCACGAAGGGAACAAAGGCGGCCAGCATGAACAGGATCGAGAACCAGAGCAGGGGCCGGCATCCTCGAGGAAGGAGCAGCCCTAGAATAAAGAGGAAGAAATAGAGGATGCCGGCAAGACGCTGATGGCCGTGAAGCAACTGATAGAGCAGGTTATGGTAGTTCCCCACGAAGTTTCCAAAAGTGAGGGACAAATCGTATTGACCTACCTCCCCGCGAAACAGAAGCAGCCAGAAGGCCAGGTAAATGCCCAGAGCTGCTGCATGCGGCAGGACCCGGACGGCCGCAGTCCGGACCCGGCTCCAGAAAGCCTGCGCCGGGCGAGCCAAAAGCAAAAACTCCAGCCCAAACAGGATTCCCGGAAGCACTACCGCGCCCTCATAGCAAAGGAGGCTTAGAGCGAAAAAAACAATCGACAGGATGACGAGTACTCTTGCGGTACCCGGTTTTCTCGCGCATAAGTGGTCATTTGGGCGGCGTGCAAGAGTGTACGCTATTAGCGCGGCGAGCAGAAAAAACAAACTGGGGAGGCTGTCCCTCGCAGCGATCCAGACGACGCGGGAATGATGGATCGGATGTATGGCGAACATCAGTCCGGCTGCACTCGAAATCAGCGACGACCTCGTCAACAGAAAGAGCCAGGAAAAAAGCAGAAGGACATTCAGGGCATGTAGGAGGATGCTCTCCAGGTGGTAGCCACGAGGATCACCCCTCCAGAGCGTGTTGCTGAGCGCGTACGAGAAGGCGATCAGAGGACGGTATTCATTGCGTCCGTAGCCGACGGTTTCATGAAGGGACCGGAAGGCGTCATCAAAGTTCAACCGTTCGACGATGCGGAAATCATCAGCGACCATGCTGGCTTCGAGTGCCGGGTAGTAAACGCTGATCGTCAGCAGAAAAAGGCCGAGGCCGATGAAGATCTCTCTCCGCGCAAACATCCGGTCGCCTGTCATTTTGATGAGTCGCCAAAACGGATCAGGGATCGGGTGCTTCCCCTGTCGGCCGCGGAAGTTCCCGACAGGGGTGAGCGGCGGCGGAACGATTTCCGCTTCAGCAGCTCCCCTCAGGGCAAAGGCAAGAATGCCGCTCCGGGACCTATAAACCGTGGTTGTTAAGAGATTGGGACCCTGATCGAGTAAGAGCCGTACAGCGAGTGACGCTATCATTTCAATATCCTGCTCGCCATACCCTAAAGGTTGTAGTTCTTTGGGAAAAAGGCAGTAGAGCCCTAATCGCGCCGCTCCCGGCGACTTTCTGTGGGGAAGGTCTGGTCCAGATCAGGTCCACCAGTGCTTACATCAGGGAGGATGGATCCATAGGGACCTTTCAGCAACTGGACCTGAGCCTCTGAGCTCCGGCCACGTGGCCATTTCTTGCCATACGCCATTGCATTAGTCCCCCGGGCTGCGCTAATCTGGCCTCCGTCGTTTCCGAACATGTGAAGTAATCTGATCAGCACCGGTGCGATTCAAGGAGATTCTCATGAAGCATGTGTTGACTGCAGGGATTCTCATTGGTGTCTTTTGTGGACTCTGGCAACTTCTGTTGGGTGTGACAGGCTGGTACAAGGATCCTGTCATGATGAACATGTTCTGGGTGGTGATTCTCATTCAGATCGGATTCCTCATCTGGGGATTGAGGCGCACTGCGAAAGAAGGGAAGGCGTATTGGGCCCAGGTGGGTCTTGGGACCCTCATGTCTCTCATCGCGGGAGTGATTCTCTTCTTCGTTTCCTTTCTTTTCACTTCGGTCCTGTATCCGAATTACTTCTCTGAAATGAGGGCTATGCGGGAAGAAGCGCTTCGAATATCAGGACGGTCTCCGGCGGAGATCAAAACCATGCTGGACATGGTAGCCGGAACTCAGACTTCGTTCTTTCAGGCCATCACAGGATTCGCCGGAACCGTGGTCACCGGGTTTGTCTGCTCTCTGTTGATCGGCGCGTTCGTCCGAAAGAAAAGCTGAGTGCCGGAAGTCTAACCTGGCGTGGAAGATCCCTGACTCGACCTTGTTTCAGCAAGACCGCTGGCCCGGATGGAGGCTCATTCGGCCAAGTCAAACCACCGCCTCTGGGGTTGAGAGTCGAAGAAGCCGACCGCATGCGGCTGGAACGGCTCTTTCGTCATGCCGGCCGTCCTCCGGTGGCCACCGAGCGTCTGTCCGTTCCGCCCGACGGCAGGCTGCTCTATCGCCTCAAGCGCCGCCGGCGCGACGGAACCTCCCACGTGAATCCGGGGTGAAACCCGCGGGCGCAATTCCTGTGAACATCCAGGACGAAAGCGTTTTGAAACCGACATCGGTCCCGTCGATCGTCGACAGGCTCCCGTAGAAGGGCCCCTGTCAATTTCTTTTGCAGTCGATGCCGGCACGGCGGACAGGAACATCCCGACAAACGGGGGTGGTGACTAATTGCGGATCGGCCGGCGCCGGTTATCCTTCATCCGCAGGTCAGCTGGCGGCGGGATCATGGCGGGGTCGAATGCCGTCCAGGGGTATGGCGGAGAGGGGGGGATTCGAACCCCCGACACCGGTTTTGCCAGTGTAACTGCTTAGCAGGCAGCCCTGTTCGGCCACTCCAGCACCTCTCCATAGTCGATTTCGGATGCGCTCGCGATGAACTATGCGGCGGCACAGCACGCAATGTTAGCGAAGCGCGCCGTTCTTTGCCAGAGAAAACCAGGGACGATATGCAAAATCCGCAATTCCACCCGTGCCTCAAAAACGATAACCAAGAAACCCACAAATAAGGCTTTCGTGTGTTTCGAGTCCTTCGTGGTTTCTGTTTTTGGGTTTGGTTGCTTTGATTTTTTTGCTACGGTCTTATAATCTTGGTGTTTTTCAGCGAGGTTGAAGAAACGGTATGGCCACGTCCGTGCGCGTTCGTTTTGCTCCCAGTCCCACGGGCTACCTTCATGTAGGCGGGGCCCGCACCGCCCTCTTCAACTGGCTCTTCGCCCGGCATCACGGCGGGAAATTCGTCCTGCGCATTGAAGACACCGATCTGGCGCGTTCCTCCGAAGAGATGGTGGAAGGCATATTGCAAGGCATGCGGTGGCTTGGCCTCGACTGGGATGAGGGCCCATATTTTCAGTCCCAGCGGCTCGACCGGTATCAGGCGTTTGCGCGCAGCCTGCTTGGGAGCGGGCACGCCTACCGTTGTTTCTGCACTCCCGAAGAACTCGGCCGGCGCAAGGGCGCCCAGCAGGGCACGGGAGGCACCTGGCTCTACGACCGGCACTGCCTCGCCCTTCCGCCCGACGAGTCGGAGTCCCTCGAGCGCTCCGGTGCCCCATTCGCAGTTCGTTTCCAGGTGCCCGAAGGTAAGACCTCTTACCTCGACCACGTGTTCGGCCGGATCGAGGTCGAGCATGCCACCGTCGAAGATTTCGTCCTGCTGCGCTCGGACGGAGTCCCGACCTATCACCTCGGAGTCGTGGTCGACGACCTGGATATGGACATTACTCATGTCGTCCGCGGCGCCGATCACATTTCCAACACGCCCAAGCAGATTCTCTTGTATCAGGCGGCCGGCCAACCTCTCCCTGAATTTGCCCACGTGCCCCTCATCCTCGGGCCGGACAAGCAGCGGCTCTCCAAACGCCACGGCGCGACCTCGGTGATGGCATACATGGAGATGGGGTACCTCCCCGAAGCGTTTTTCAATTTTCTCGCACTGCTGGGATGGTCGCCCGGCGATGATCGGGAGATCCTTTCGCGCCGGGAATTGGTGTCCCTCTTTTCTCTCGAAGGGGTGGGCAAAGCCAATGCGGTTTTCGGCATTGACAAGCTCAACTGGTTCAACGGCCAATATATCAACGCGACTCCACCTGCGGAACTGCGCCGTCTGGTCGCAGCGGAGCTCAGAGCCGTCCGTGTCTGGCAAGGCACGATTCCCGGACTTGATCTCGAAACCATGGATCGGACTCTCGCCCTGCTGAAGAACCGCGCGCATGTTCTGAAGGATTTCAGCGGCCGCTTTCGTGCATTTTTCACCAACCGGTATGAGTACGATCCGGCAGCTTCGGCCAAGTTCCTGGATGACCCGCAGCTGAAAACGCTGATTCCCGCCCTGCTCGACCGATATGAGCGCGACGCCTCCTTCACACCGGAGTCAACAGAGCAGCACTTGCGCGCCCTCGCCCAGGAGAGCGGCATCAAGGCGGGAGTGCTGATCAATGCATTGCGGGTGGGTTTGACCGGGCAGGGAGTGGCTCCGGGATTGTTCGAAGTGATGCAGGTGCTGGGGCGGGAGCGCACACTTGAACGCATGCGCAGGCTGGCCCACTATCTCGAGCAGCTGCACGTGTAGAGGCAAGGCCTGGTGAGCCTTGATCTGCGTTGTAAGGCGCGTGGAATTCTGTCCATCTCATGCAGTTCATCCGATCGCGGGGGTGATAAGGAAATGACCAGGCTGGGAGTGAATATCGATCATATCGCAACCATCCGGCAGGCGCGGCAGGCCATCGAGCCCGATCCCGTCGCCGCCGCCGTGCTGGCGGAACTGGCCGGAGCCGACGGCATCACGGTTCATCTGCGCCAGGACCGCCGGCACATTCGCGACAGCGACGTCCGGCGCCTCCGGGAGACCATAACTACGCGCCTCAATCTCGAGATGGCAGCTTCTTCAGAGATGGTCCGCGCCGCGCTCGGACTTCGGCCCGACCAGGCGACCCTCGTGCCTGAACGGGAAGGCGAAGTCACGACCGAGGGGGGCCTCGATGTCGCGCGCAACCTGAAGCAGATTGCAGCCGCGATCAGGAAGCTTCAGGGCGGGGGCATCCAGGTAAGCCTGTTCATTGACCCGGAGTCGCCCCAGGTGGACGCGGCGATCAAAGCGGGCGCCACAATGATCGAGCTCAACACGCGCGCCTACTCCGAGACCTGCCCGCGCAGCCCGGATCTGGCAGGCACGGAACTTCGGCGCGAACTGGCGAAGGTGCTGGCCGCAGCCAACCGGGGCGCCGAGAGAGGCCTGAAAATCCTGGCCGGCCATGGGCTGACCTATCGCAACGTCCGCCTCATCTCTGACATCCCGGTCATCGAAGAGCTCAACATCGGCCATAACATTGTGGCGCACGCAGCCCTGGTCGGAATGCGCCAAGCCGTTGTCGATATGATCGAAGCCATGAGATCAATCTGATTTTCGATTTTGGATTTGAGGACTGCGATGGCATCCTCGAATTGCTCAACAAAAAAATCTCCAAATCAGCAATCCAAAATCTAAAATCCAAAATCGTCGGAGGGTCAATTGGGGGAATCACGCATCGGAACCTCGACCCTTTTTCTGGTTGCCACGCCGATCGGCAACCTCGAGGATATATCCCTGCGTGCCCTGCGCGTGCTGAAGGAAGTGGATCTGGTCGCCTGCGAGGATACCCGCCACACGGCCCGGCTTCTCAACCATTACGGGATCAAGACGCCGTGCGAAAGCCATCACGAGCACAATGAAGCCGGCCATACCAGGCGTCTTCTGGCGCTGCTCCAGGAAGGAAAGAATGTTGCGCTGGTATCCGATGCTGGCACACCGCTGCTCTCCGACCCTGGCTATACTCTGGTCACGGCGTGCCGGAAAGCCGGGCTCTCAGTTATCCCCATACCCGGACCGTCCGCCATCGTGGCCGCGCTCACGGGTTCCGGGCTCCCGACCGACAGCTTTTTTTTCGCGGGATTTTTGCCGCCAAGGCGAGGCCCGCGCAGAAAGAGGCTGCAGGAAATTGCAGATATCCCGGCTACCCTGGTCTTTTACGAGGCTCCGCACCGCCTCGAGGCCGCGCTGGAGGACATGGTCGGCATCCTGGGCGCGCGGCAGGCATGCCTGGCCCGCGAATTGACCAAGATTCACGAAGAGTGGCTCCAGGGAACCCTTCCAGAGATACTTACCGCGCTCCGCACCCGTCCGCAAATTCGGGGAGAGATCACGCTAATCGTAGATCGCGGCGCATCCGTTCCGCCACCGGCGCAAGCCAGCTGGCCGGCGTCGATCGCAGAGCACCTCCAGGAAGAAATGCAGAAGACCGGCGCCTCGCGGAAAGATGCGCTGAAATCCATAGCCCGGCAGCGCGGCATCTCCCGCAAAGATGCTTACCGCCAGTTGCTGCTTGCCCGGAAAAGTCTCAAGCCGTAAGGTGCCGCGCAGGCATGCACGCGCATCAAAACTACCTCAAGCCGCAACAGATCAACGCAGAGGGCGCGGGGCTTTGCCGCCCCTTATGCGCTGGGGCGCATTCGTTCAGAAGAAAACGGGTCGATGCGGCAAGAGAGAATAATCCCACCTATTGGTCGAAATTGATTCAATGCAGAGGGGCCGAAGAAGGTGAAGAAAAATTCATACTTAGGCGCAAAACCACACCGATTGCCTTGCTCTCTCTGTTACATGCGAACCTGAATTGCAGGCCGTTCAGAATAATGCTCTGGTCATCTGGCGGTCCTGAACAAAGCATTAGGGAAAGTTGATTTTGCTTTGTCGATTGCACATCGCCGGAAATAGGATCGCGGGAAGGTTACCAGGGAAACCTGTCGAAGGTTTACGATTAACTATTTCCATCTAAGGAACCACTTATGAGACATCGTGTATCGAAGCCCCTTTTGTTGCTCGCGTCCACAATCCGCGTCTTCGCCGGTTGCAGCGTCAGTCCATCTTCCTCGGTCCACCGCTGCCACTCCTCCGGCGCCCTTTCGGCTTCCACTTGAGTTCTCGTTAGGCCGGCTCCCCTCCATGGGAATCCAGCTAGCGCATGATGCCCCTGCCTTCCAGTTCCCCTGGGAGGTATCCCGCTTTGCGGCCGGCCTGGAAGGTGTCGCTGCGGTCCTGGCGCAGGCGAGCCAACTTACCTTCCTGCTCGACGATCTGCCAGCGCAATTGCTCCAGCCCCGCTGACGAAGCGGACCCTTTGGATCCCTTGGCCGTCTTGATGGGTGCCCAGCGCTCCGCTTCCAACCTCGCCCGCAGCAGCTTGAGCCGATCCTCCGCCTGCACGATGTCACGGTCGAGCTTCTGCAGCCGTGTCTGGAATGAGCGCAGAGAAGCCCGCGGTTCGGCCTTCGTCGCCGGCGCACGTGCAGGAGCCGGACGCGGGTCCGGAGAGGAGAGACTGATCGTTCCTCCAGGAGCGAGCTGTGCTGGATCCGACGCCTCGATCCGTTTCTCCTGAACGCCCTGCTGCGCGAGTTTCTGCCGGCGCTCGGCTTCCTTGCGCGCCACCTCAGCCAGCGATTGAGGGCCGCTGGCCGCACCCCCTAGGGGTTGGACCAGAGCGAGCAATATCACACCCAATGCCCGTTTCATACTCCTTCTAACGGCCGGCGCGCCGTTTTGAGCGAAAAATCCTTGGACTGCGGCAGCTCGCCGCCGCCTTCAGCCCGGATTCGGAAGTTGCTTTGTCACCCGGATCATAACCACAACAGATCCTCTTGGGGATAGCGAGTCCGAAGCATGGACGAATCAATGCGAGTAGCAGGGCCATTCTCAAGCTGGTTTCGAGCCCCCAACTTGCAAGAGGCGCGAAGCACCGGCAGTGCGTCAGCGCGGGGTTAGGGCACGATCTGACGTGAGGCCCGAAGGGCCAGCACATCCAACGTAATCCTAGGAATCTTGCCCGCTACACTTTGAGGGCGGGAACGGTGAGGGGGTAAGCCTGTGCATAGGCTTCGGCAAACCGCAAGATCGCCGGCTCCTGGAACTGATTGGCCAGGACCTGCAGCCCCACAGGCAGCCCTGCCGGGGTAAATCCGCAAGGCAAGGAGAGGGAGGGAACGCCGGACAGATTCGCCGTGACCGTGTAGATGTCGGAAAGGTACATCTCGAGAGGATCCTGGGTCTTTTCGCCGATGCCGAAAGCCGCGGTCGGGCTCACCGGAGCCAACAGGGCGTCCACCTTCGCAAACGCCATCTCGAAATCACGCTTGATCAGGGTGCGCACCCGCATGGCACGGCCGTAATAGGCTTCGTAGTAACCCGACGATAGCGCGTAGGTGCCGATCATGATGCGGCGTTTCACCTCCGGTCCGAAGCCTGAGCTGCGGCTCTGCTCGTACATCTCCGACAGGTCATCCGGATTGGGCGCGCGATAGCCGTAACGCACGGCATCATAGCGTGCCAGGTTCGAGCTCGCCTCGGCGGGCGCGATGATGTAATAATCGGCGATCGCATACTCCGTATGGGGCATCGAGACCTCGATCAGCGAGCAACCCAGTGCTTCGGCGTTGCGCAGTCCCTGCTCGACAATCGACCTGACGGCCGGATCGAGTCCTGCGCCAAAATATTCCCTCGGGATCCCGATGCGCATTCCCGTCAAGGCCCGGCTTATTTCAGAAGCATAGTCGGGGACAGGCACAGGCGCCGAGGTCGAGTCGTACTCGTCACGGCCGGAGATCACCGACAGCAGCAAGGCCAGGTCACGAGGGTTGTGCGCAAGAGGCCCAATGGAATCCAGCGAAGAAGCAAAAGCCACCAGGCCATATCGTGAGATCCTGCCATAGGTCGGCTTCAGCCCGAGCACGTTGCAGAACGATGCGGGCTGGCGCACGGAGCCGCCGGTTTCAGAACCGAGGGCCAGCGTCGCCATTCCGGCCGCGACCGCCACGGCGCTGCCGCCGCTGCTGCCACCTGAAACGCGCGCGAGATCGTAGGGATTTCGCGTCGTCTGGTAAGCGGAGTTTTCCGTCGAGGAGCCCATGGCAAACTCATCGCAATTGGTCTTGCCGATGATAACCGCACCGGTGTGTTCCATGCGCTCGACCGCCGTAGCATTGTACGGTGGCACAAAATTCGCGAGGATCTTCGAGCCGCAGGTAGTCTTGAGATGGCGCGTGCAGATGTTGTCTTTGACGGCGACGGGCACTCCGGCCAGGGGCAAGCCTCCCGCAGCACGTACGTGGCGATCCACTTCAGACGCGCGCGCCAGCACCCGCTCCGGCTCCACCGTGATAAAAGCCTGGAGCGTCGTGTCGGCAGCCTCGATACGTGCAAGGGCCGCGCGCGCCACCGCCACCGCCGTGGTCTTGCCGGCGTTTACCGCCTCCCGAATTGCCCACGCGCTGTGTAATTCCACCTTAAGCCTCTCAAACCACGAAACACACGAAATGCACGCAAGGCCTTTTCGCGTATTTCGTGGTTGCCGTCAGATGACCTTCGGAACTCTGAAATGGTCGTTGCCGCGGTCCGGGGCGTTCATCAGAGACTCCTCCACAGGGAGGGAAGGGCGTGTCCGGTCCTCACGGAAAGTGTGCTTGTCAAAATCTCCGGCGAGCGCTACGTGGCTCGTCGGCATCACACCTTCGACATCCACTTCCTTCAGTTTTTCGATATAGTCGAGGATATGCTGGAACTGTGCCGTGAAGGCGTCGAGTTCCGACTCGCTGAAGTGGAGTTTTGCCAGCTCTGCAATTCTGAGCACTTCCGCACGTGTTATAGCCACAGCAGCCCTCCAAATTACTACCCCTCAGATATTTACCCTTTAGAAGCCTCTGCGATCTCAGCGCTCTCCGCGTTGAGATTTGTAGTGCCACCTATGTCGCTCCTGTCGATCAATCGATGTTTCCCGTCCACCTGGCCGGCGCCGCGCGCTCGAACCAGCGGAGATAGCGGCGCGCCCGCGCGATGTCTCTGCGAATCTGGGCCACGAGCGCCTGCTTGTTGTCAAAGCGCCGTTCCTCACGCAAATACAGGAGCAGCTCGATCGTGACTTCACTGCCGTAGAGATCCCGCTTGAAATCGAGGAGGTGGGTTTCAATGGTCGGCTCCGCAACAGATCCTTCGGAGGTTACCGTGGGACGCACCCCGATGTTCGTGACTCCGCGGTGACGCCGCCCTTCCAGCGTGACGAGCACCACATAAACGCCGTCGCGAGGGATCAGTTCATTCGACGTGCGCAGGTTCGCGGTCGGCACGCTGATGCCCGTGCCGATGGCGGCCCCGTGAACGATTTCCCCCTCGAGTGAAAAGGGGCGGCCGAGCATCCGTCGCGCCAGGGCAACTTGGCCGGCGACCAGGGCCTGCCGCACGGCGGTGCTCGACACGCGGTTGCCGCGAAACTGGACCTGGTGGATCCTGCCCACAAAAAAGCCCTTTTCTGTGCCGATTTCTTTCAACAGATTGAAGCTCCCCTCACGGCGGTGTCCGAAAGCGAAATTGGGACCGACATGGATTTCCTGGATCCTGAGTTTCTCCCAGAGGATCCCGAGGGCGAAGTCGCGCGCGCTGGTGAGGGCGAACTCGCGCGTGAAAGGTATCACCACAACCAGGCGGATCCCGAGTTTCTCCATGGTCGCCAGTTTCTGGTGGAGCGTCTGAATCTGCCTGGGAGCGTTGTTCGGCGCCAGCACCTGCAACGGATGCGGGTGAAACGTCACCACGGCGGGCGTACCCCGGATGCGCTCCGCGCGTTCGACGAGGTCGCGCAGAAGCTGCTCGTGTCCGAGATGCACACCGTCGAAGTTGCCGATCGTCGCCACGGGGCGGGGAAAATCGAGGGGAAGATCCTCCAAGCGAAAGACTACCTTCATGTACCTCTCTACGGCAATTTGATCTTGTTGATCTTGGCCATATATTTCATGCGCACTTCATAGAGCACGCTCTCCAGGAGCTGCTCTTCCTCAGGGGCGAGGTTTCCCTTGGTCTTGTCCTTGAGCATGCCGAGTATGTCCACCGTGTGGCGCGCAGCTTCCAGGTCTTCTTCCTTTTTGTTGGTATAAGGATTGGGCACTTCCCCCAGCAGCACAAGGCTTTGGGTGTAGTAGGAGAGGACGT
Source organism: Terriglobia bacterium (assembly GCA_020072565.1). Classification (NCBI taxonomy): domain Bacteria; kingdom Pseudomonadati; phylum Acidobacteriota; class Terriglobia; species Terriglobia bacterium. The sequence continues at coordinate 527 of JAIQGI010000038.1, read as the reverse complement.
AGGAAGGAAAGTCGATTCGGGCGCCGGTTCCCGGCGGCGCCTCTTCAGGTTCCGCCGCGCGCGGTTTTCCTCCGGACGCTCCTGGCGCCTCCGGCTGCTTCGGGGCTTCCTTGGCAGCCTCCTCGCGCAGCCTGCCGTCCTCGGTGAAAAGCCGTTTGTCCGTCACCCTAAAGCTCTGATCTTCCTCTTCTTTTGCCATAGCTCCCCCGTGGTTGGACGAACAAAAATGCTATCACGAAATGCCTAAAAGCAAAATAACAACGCAGGAGGGGAAGAAAAAACAAAAAAGAAGCAGCCGCAAACGACACGAACAGCACGAATCTCCTCTTTCGTGCCATTCCTGCTACTTACCTGCAGATCCTTGCCATTCAGGCAAGAAAAGCAAAAGATCAACGCAGTCTCCCATGCACCGGGGGTGCACCCAGGTGCATGAAAATGTTATTGTGCCCCGTAAGGCTTGCGATGGACGAAGGTCGTATTCTCTGTGATGCTTTCGAGCTCGAAACGCAGTCTGACCTGGTCGCCGC